>JAAYAX010000013.1 GCA_012719175.1 Methanomassiliicoccus sp. | reverse complement strand
CAAAAAGCAACAAACCTGTCTCACGACGGTCTAAACCCAGCTCACGATCCCTTTTAATGGGCGAACAACCCCACCCTTGGCAGCTGCTGCACCGCCAGGATAGGGAGAGCCGACAGCGAAGTAGCAAACCGCTAGGTCGATATGAACTCTTGCTAGCGACGACTCAGTTATCCCCAGGGTAACTTTTCTGTTATCACTCGCCCCCATTCAGAAGGCTGAGTGGTTCGCTAAGCCCTACTTTCGTATCGCGGATTGTTATTGTCCTAACCCGCGTCAAGCCAGCTTTTACCTTTGCATTCAACGGCAGATTTCTGACCTGCCTGAGCTGACCATTGGGCGCGCTTGTTATCTTTTTGAGCGCGTGGCGCCCCACCCAAACTGCCTACCTATAGCTGTCCTCCCGAAGGAGTAAGTGATACGAGTCCCGAAGGGCAGTGTTTCATTGTTGTCTCGGAAATTGCCTAGCGGCAATCCCTGGTAACGACTCCTGCCTACCCTACACATCGGGGCTCGTACCACAACAACAGGTTGCAGTAAAGCTCCATGGGGTCTTCGCTTTCAGGTGGAAGATACCGGATTGTGCGCCGGTACTATCAGTTTCACCGGCTTCGAAGCGGGGACAGTAGAGCTCTCGTTGGGCCTTCATGCGAGTCGCCAATTAAGCGACAAGGTATTACGCTACCTTAAGAGGGTCATAGTTACCCCCGCCGTTTAACGGTCCTTCGCTCAGTTGAACCCGAGGTTCAGATACCGTCACTGGGCAGGCTTCAGCCACAATACAAATCCTTTCGGACTAGCTGTGACCTGTGTTTTTATTAAACAGTCGGAGCTCCCTTGTTACTGAGACCAGCAATCTTCATTGCTGGCACCCCTTATACCGAAGGTACGGGGCTAATTTGCCGAATTCCCTCGCTACGATTACGCCGACACGCCTTAGGCTTCTCACCTAGGGGCACCTGTGTCAGTTCTTGGTACGAACATGACAAACTAAACTAACGAGATTTTCATTGACACCGGGAATCGATCGAAGCGGACCTTCGTCCGCCTACTCGCGCATTCACCAACTTCTCACCATTACGGTTCTCCGAAGGCTTAGACGCTTGAACAGGTTGACACCCCTGCTCGATCTATCCGGATGTGTCTCCCGTTAGGCAATGAATGCCATGGCACAGGAATATTAACCTGTTTCCCTTTTGACAATTTCGATTAAGTATTGTCTTAGGATCGGCTAACCCTCGGCTGACGAACATTGCCGAGGAACCCTGGCCCCTGCGGCGGAATGGATTCTCACCATTCTTTGCTGCTACTCCTACCAGCATCCTTATACGAGCACGGTCCACTTGACCTCACGGCCAAACTTCTACCCATGCACGTCACCTCTCTACCAGATCACCTTGCGGTGCTCTAGGGTATCGGTAACCGGCTTTAGACCCGTCCATCTTCCTGGCCCATAATCTCGACCGGTGAGCTGTTACGCTTTCTTTGAAGGATGGCTGCTTCTAAGCCCACCTCCCGGTTGTCTTAGACTACGGACTCAGTTTCATGTTTCACTTAACCGGTATTTAGGGACCTTAACCCTAGGCTGGATTCATTTCCTTATGGACCCCAAGCTTACCCCAGAGGCCCTCAATCCCAGCGTCTACGACGATCGCAGGTTCGGAGTTCAACAAAGAGCCGACCGGTTTCCCGGCCTAAGCCCCTGATTGGTCGCTCTACCCCACAATCTATCTCGGCTGAGGTCTTGCTGCGACAAGTTTCGAGAGGAACCAGCTATTTCCAGTTTAGATTGGCCTTTCACCCCTATACGCAGGTCATCAGAATGATTTGCACATCAATACCTGTTCGGTCCTCCACCCCCCTTTCGAGGGGCTTCAACCTGCCCACGCATAGATCAACTGGCTTCGGGTATCCCACCAGTGACTCCAGGCGAGCGCACCTCGCACCTCGCACCTTGCGGTGTTGCGTGCTTGTTGGTTTCCCTGTGACTCCGGTTTTCAAAACCTTAGTCTCGCCACTGATCAGAACTCGCTGGCCCGTTATTCAAAACGGATAACAAAACGTTGCTCCACTCTTTCGAGCTTCTTCGCTTTAACGCCATGTCTGGTTATAGTCGGATGGTTTCAGGCTCTTTTTACCTCCCGTCAAGGGTACTTTTCAGCTTTCACTCGCGCTACTACTGCACTATCGGTCTCGAGACGTATTTAGAGTTGGAGATGAATGTTCCCCAGCTTCACGCGCGATATCCAACGCACGTTACTCCGGAACACCAAAACTCATCTTTCTGGATTATCCCTAAAGGACTGTCACCCTCTTTGGTGTGCCTTTCCAGGCAACTTCGGGTTGTCCAGTGAAGATGTATCTGGGTCCACTACACCACAACTCCCTCACATTTCTATGAGGGATTCGGTTTGCTCTGTGCCGCGTTCGATCGCCTTTACTGACGGCATCTCGGTGATTTCTTTTCCTGCGGGTACTAGGATGTTTCGATCCCCCGCGTTCCCGTTGATTACTCAACATTCCGAAGAATAGGAAGTCCCATTCGGCGGTCACCGGATCATAGTATTCTTGCAACTACCCGGTGCATATCGCAGCTTGACACGACCTTCATCGGCGCTCGAGCCGAGCCATTCCCCATACGACGTAGCATGCCGCTACTTGTGTCGGCTTAACACACGTCCGAATTGCATATGATCGGTATTCATCAAACGCAGGACCTCTTCCATAATCCTGTCCGTTCTCCACCACTTCCCCGAAAAGGAGCACTTTCCGGGTGCATCAGAGTGATACTGCCTGGCCGATAATTGACTTCGGCCGCAGCTCCCCTTCATGCTCGAAGGGGTATATATAGGTTGCTTTCCTCGCAAACCATACAGCCCGAATCATTTTTCAGGTCCGGGCTTTCCCACCAAAGCGCTTATTGTATATAAGCATTTTGCAGGGGGGCTTGCACCCGCATGATCCGTTTCCGGGTCATGCCAGACATATAGGTCAGCGCCTATGCCTGAGACATCATTTCCGTTTCAGGCTTTCCCAGCTAAGTCGCTGTCCTATTTAAGGCTTTCTTAACCTGTTTACCGCCATATATTCGCCGTCCAACTAGCGGACGGCTCTCTGGCAAGTGGATACATAGCTTGGTGCTCGGACATATAACTTTTCAAAATGGTCACAAAAAAACAGCAATACGTTCTCTAGCATTACCTCATTAGATATTCACATAATATAATGAAGAGGTCATCGGCGCCGGACGTCCGTCAATAGCCTGGCGATCTCTGAAGGCCTCTCGGCCACACGGACCCCGGCCGCTCTCAGGGCTTCCGCCTTACTACGGGCTGAGCCCCGGCCCTGGGAGATGATCGCCCCCGCATGCCCCATCTTCCTACCAGGCGGCGCTGTACGGCCCGCGATATAGGCGACCACGGGTTTCTTTGTCTTAGCACTGATGTAACTGGCAGCCTCCTCCTCGGCCGTACCTCCTATCTCCCCTATGAGCACGATCTCGGAGGTTCGTTCGTCAGCCTCGAACAACCCTAGGGCGTCCACGAAGGACGTGCCGATGACCGGGTCCCCTCCAATGCCCAGGCATATGGATTGCCCCATCCCCGCCTCCGTAAGTGAGTTGACGACCTCATAGGTCAAAGTCCCGCTTCGGGACACCACCGCGGTGTTTCCCTCCCTGAAGATGCCGTTGGGCATGATGCCCACCTTCGCCGCGCCCGGCACCGTCACCCCGGGGCAGTTGGGGCCTATGACCCTGGCGTTCATGACCCTGGCGAACTGGATGACGGTCATGGCATCATGCACGGGCATCCCCTCGGTGACGATGACCACCAGCGGTACGCCCGCCTCCAACGCTTCCAGGGCGCTGTCCTTGGCCCAGGGCGCGGGTACGAACACCACGGACACGTCCACACCCTGGGAGCTGGCAGCCTCCCTCACCGACTCATACACTGGGACACCATCGACCGTCTCTCCTCCTTTACCGGGGGTCACTCCCGCGACCACTCTAGTGCCAAAGGCTCTCATGGCCTGAGCATGAAAGCGACCCTGGTGCCCGGTGATCCCCTGGACGATCACCCGGCTCCGGCCGTCGATCATGCGCTAGACCTCCAGGACACCGCGTCCGAGACCGCCGAACCTAGGTCCAGGTGGGCGCGGATGCCCCGCGACTCCAGCATGCTGCGGGCCAGCTCCTCGTTCACACCACGTATCCGCGCTACGATGAACGGCACCACTTCCAGCGAATCCATGGCCCCCAGGACCCCTTCGGCCACGGTATCGCAGCGGGTGATGCCCCCGAAGATGTTGACGAGGATGACGCTCACGCCGGAGCGGGACATCAGTTCGAACGCTTTCCTTATCTTCCTTGGATCGTCCGTTCCTCCCAGGTCCAGGAAGCCTCCCAGCGTTCCTCCCTGCGAGTCCACCTCGTCCAGGGTGGCCATGGTGAGCCCGGCGCCGTTGGCTATCACCCCAATATCTCCGTCCAGGCGCACGAAGCTCATCCTTTCCCGGCGTGCTTCGGCCTCCAGCACGTCCATCACCGGCAGGTCGCCGCCGATCTCCGGATGCCGGAATATCGCGTCGTCGTTCACCACTACCTTGGAGTCTGCGGCCACTAACCGTCCTTCGGTGGTTAGGACCAAGGGGTTCACCTCCACCAGCTCGCAGTCCGTTCTAATGAAAAGCTCCCAGAGGCCGCGCAGCATCTTTCCGAATTCTTCCACATGGCGAAGTGACAGGGAACGGCCGACCTCCCGTACGAGATGCTCCCCCACGCCCAGGAAGGGATGTATCGGCCACCGCCCCATTACATCCGGCGGTAAGGACTCCACCTCCACCCCGCCGACCGCGCCCGCCAGTAGGACAGGTATGCCTAGGGAGCGGTCGATGACGATGCTGAGGTACATCTCGCGCTCGATAGAGAGCACTTCCTCGGCCAGAAGCCCCTGTGGTCGGTATCCGGAGATCTCCAGGGAAAGTATCCGGATAGCCTCCCTCACCGCGTCCTCCGAGGTCGTCACCTTGGACACTCCGCCCGCCTTCCCCCGTCCTCCCACC
Source organism: Methanomassiliicoccus sp. (assembly GCA_012719175.1). Lineage (NCBI taxonomy): Archaea > Methanobacteriati > Thermoplasmatota > Thermoplasmata > Methanomassiliicoccales > Methanomassiliicoccaceae > Methanomassiliicoccus > Methanomassiliicoccus sp. Next base: position 199,128 of record JAAYAX010000013.1, on the reverse strand, counting down.
GGGACCAAAGCTTTGAGAACCAGGGGCAGGGAGGCGCTACGCAACTCCTCCGGATCACTGTATCGTCTACCTCCAGGCACATCTATGCCATGCTCACGGAAAAGCTCCTTCCCCCGGTCCTCCAGAAGCATCATGTTATGTTCACATTAACGAAGCTCCCGACTGATATTCTTTCCCATGGTCCACTAGGCGGTTCTTGAGAACTAGGCATCTGGACGCCGATTCTCGCCCCCCGTTAAAAGAGAAAAATGCGCTATGTTCTCATATTAACATATTTTAGGAAAGACTAAATATTTTGTTCCTCTACGTAGCGAAGATGACCGTCCATATGCTGCCTGGGGCCGGTTTTGATTGCAACATTTTCATCGTCACCGGAGACAGGCCGCTGGTGGTGGACACAGGCTCAGGAACGAGGCATGCGCGCATCCTCGAGCGGATCACCAAGCTCCTCGGAGGAACGGCGGTAGAGGCGATAGTCCTCACCCATCGCCACTACGATCACACCGGCGGGGCGGCGGCGTTGTCACGAGACTTGAATGCACCTCTTTACGTGCACAGGGAGGATGCCGCCCCCGTAAGGGAGGGGTCCGTAAGGGGCACCGAGGCCCAGATGTTCGGCGGGAGGATGGAACCGGTTGACGTCAACGAACTGAGCGGAGGCGAGGTCTTCTCCACCGGGGAGCACGATCTCGAGGTCATCCACACGCCGGGCCACACCATTGGCGGCATCTGCCTCTACGACCGCGTCAAGAGGATACTTCTGTCCGGGGACACGGTGTTCGCCGGGGGAGTAGGACGCTGGGACCTGGCGACCGGGGACCATGGCCAGCTGGTAGCTTCGGTGAGAGGACTATCGCTCCTGGACCCGCTGGACCTGTATCCCGGCCATGGGCCCTGCGCCCTGGGCGATGGCGGCCAGCAAGTTAAAGACGCATTGACGTATCTAGGTGTCATTTAGGGAAGTTCAAGGGGGGAACAAATGAGAGTGATAAAGTGCGAGCAAAGGGATGGGACGGCCTTCATCCCTGAATCGGAGATAAAGAACATCGTCGCTGAGCTGTCCGCGGGACGGCTGATCGTGTACCCGACGGATACAGTATATGGGTTAGGTTGTGATCCCTTCGACGAGACGGCCGTCAAGAGGGCCTATATGGTCAAGAGGCGCCCCTTCGACATGCCCATGTCCATCGTGGTCAAGGACCTGCAGATGATGGAGGAACTCGCGGTGCTGGACGACCGGGCGCGCAAGCTGGTGCGCAAGTTCATGCCCGGCCCGCTCACGCTCATCGTTACTAAGAGGCCGGCGGTACCTGATATCTTGACAGCATCCAGCCAGGAGATAGGCATCCGCATCCCGGACCACCCCGTGGCGCTGAGGATCATAGAGGAGTTCGGGCCTATCATCACAACTTCCGCCAACGTCCACTCGCACAAGAACCCCCGGACGTGTGAGGACGCCATGGAGGATCTGGGTCCTTCCGTGAGCTTGTACCTGGATGCCGGCCCCGCCCCCATAGGCAGGCCGTCGACCATAGTCCAGTTCTCGGAGGGCGAGATAAATATGATCAGGCAGGGCGACATAGATGAGGATGATATCAGGGCGGCATTAGATGAATGAGGACGTTCTGGAGAAGATAAGGAGGGCCGGCGCGATATCGGGCGAGGCCCGCAAGCTGGGAGCGAGCCTTGTGGACGAAGGAGTGACCTTGCTGTCCGTGGCGGAGGAAGTGGAAGCTTTTATGATTAAGAAGGGCGCCCGGCCGGCGTTCCCCACGAACCTCAGCATTAACGATCAGGCCGCTCACTTCACGCCCCGATCGGACGACAAGCTGACGTTCAAGAAGGGGGACCTGGTGAAGGTCGACGTGGGCGCGCAGGTGGATGGATATATTGGAGATACGGCGCAGACGGTGGAGGTCCGCACCAGGAACTGGACCAACCTCATCAACGCCTCCGCCAAGGCCTTGGCCATGGCAGTGGAGACGGTGAGCGAAGGCGTGACAGTCGGGACCATCAGCGGGACCATCGAGAATGCGATAAAGAGCGAGGGCTTTTTGCCGGTGACCAACCTCACCGGTCACGGCATGGGCTGCTACAATCTGCATGCCGGTCTGACCATCGCCAACTATGATGACGGGAATCCCACCAAGATCAAGAAGGACATGATGATCGCCATCGAGCCGTTCGCCACCAACGGCGGGGGCGAGGTGCGGAACTCCAAGCCTGGAAACATCTACCGCATCCTGCGGGACCGGGAGGTCAAGGACGACGGGGCCATGAAGCTCATGAGCTTGATAAAAGAGAACTTCCACGGGCTTCCGTTCTGCGAGCGCTGGTGCACCGCCCTCGATCCCAAGGCGCAGCTGCACCTCAAGACGCTGGTGAGGCACGGCATTCTGTACGCTTACCCCATCCTCACGGAGATCAAGGGCGGGATGGTCTCGCAGACCGAGCATACCGTGGTCCTCAACGGCTACAAGGCCGAGGTCACCACATAAGAAGGGATAACAGGGGAGAGCGCCACTCCGTGATTACATTATGGGTGGTTCGAATCTGGAGGAAGTGGTGAGGCAATTTGGCGCTCTCCCCTGACCTGCTTTCACAGGTATATTTGAATTAGAATAATATTATAAATAAATTACTATTTTGTTTTAGAAATAAATTAAAGAAGGCAATGAGGACGCTAACTTTATCGAGAGGATGGGGCCTTCAGGCAGAAGGTAACATTTAAAAAGCCTTGGACAATAACGAGAGCCAAAGCGAGGGTAGCCAAGCCAGGTCAAAGATGACCTAGTCATCGGCCAAAGGCGACAGACTCAAGATCTGTTCCTGAAGAGGTTCGTCGGTTCAAATCCGGCCCCTCGCACCAATTGTTTTGGGGTAGTATACAATTACTCAATTTGTCGCCCCCCTGCCACAGAATAGTAAGATTCCATTGTTGATCAATTGTAGTACTAATTCTATCTAGATGGCAATAAAGAAGGAAAAAAATTGTAGATAAAGGGGGGCGTTAGAACTGGAGAAGGTACTACCATTTGTAGAGAGAAAATGCATCAGGTAAGATATAGTCAGACAGCCGTCTGAAAGAAGGACGAAAAATAAGGATATAAAAGGGTTTTTAGCTCACCTTCACCGTGTAGTTGGCATCGTCCGCGACGATGGCGAGATAGTACACGCCCTCGGGCGGATGGTACCACGGACCGAAATTCTCATCGGGCACGTTGCCGCCGAAGGTCATGGTCCTGGAGGTCACTCCGTCCAAATCAGGGTCGATGAACACCGCCCTGGTCTCTGTTGAGGCCATTATATAGCCATACCCGTCCCAGGACCACAGGTACACGGCGACGTGCCCCGCTCCGCTGTAGCTCAGCTCGAACTTCACCGAGGTGTTGTCCACGTTCCACATGCCCAGAGAGTACACCGCGTCGGTGCTCCCCTTGAACGTCTGCGGCAGTACACGGCCCTTGCCGCTCGGATGGATGACATCGACGGACCACTCGCCGGTGGCCGTTATCTTCAGGTGATAGTTGCCAGGTTCGATGTACCACGAGCCCTTGCCAGCGTGGTAGTCTGGCATGTCCGCGGTCCCTATGCACACGTCGGCGTGGTACGAACCGGTGCGGTCCTCTATCAGCGGGTAGCTTCCTCCCATTCCGTCACTGGATTGGAAATACACATCCAGCGGGGCATTGGAAGCCTGGTCCACCTGCACATGGAAGATGACAAAACCATCCACATAAAAAGACCCGGTGTAGCCGTTGCCCTTGCCGCTGTAGTCATGGGTCTCCGGTACGGTGACCGGCTCAGGTACCGGCGTTGGAGTCGGCTCAGGCACGGGCACGGGTGTAAATATGGGCACCGGAGTAGGCTTCGGGTCCGGTACCGGTATCGGCTCAGGTACGGGCCCTGGTTCGGGCTGGGTATCGTCTATATCGTTGTCGTTGGGAGTTGTATCGATAGGAGTTGGCGTAGGCTCCGGATTCGGAATAGTATCTGGCAATCCCGTAGTTTCATTCGTATTCTGGCTCTGATCATTGTCACCCTTCGGCAAGATGATATTCAATAATCCTGCTTCAATGGCAACCGCCCCTAGGGAAATTGTCAGCGCAATTGTGACTATTGTCACTAGCATTTTACTCTTACTATCCATTGTCCGCTACCCCCCTAATATCATCTTTTTGAATCCAAATTGGCGATGGAAAATCCCATAGGCGCTTTCCCAAGAGGCATTGTTATCAATGGATAAATCAATATTTAATTTTTATAAAATGATAAAAACTAACCGGTCCAGCCATACTTATTTACTAAAATGCAACAGCCGAGAGGTAAAAAAAATATATTATACATTATTCATGACAGATGTTGCATAATATATAACATTCATTTTTTGTCGCCCCTTGTCACATCGTAACCCGGTCATTATGTGGTCCGTTGAATAGTCACTTTTAACCGATAGCCAGATGGATATGGTCTGGAGACCACCATTGTGTTTTAAATTTCATCTAGGTCAATCTTTAGATTCTGAAAACAATATTAAAAGAACTGTTATCATTTTGAATAACGATACTGGTGTGGAAAATCCATCGAAATCATTTCAATGACGACTTAGGGATTAAGGTGAGGGGGTTTAGGTGAAGCTGATCCATAGGTGTGTTTCAATAGCGTTAGTACTAATTGTCATTTTGTCATTATGCATATCGATCGTTGTTTTTCTACCAGATGTTATTAAGGCTGAGCAGGATGGTGATTATTCTTTCACGGTTAGTGATGGCAATGCTACCATTACCGCATATACTGGAGATGGCGGAGTGATCACCATCCCGTCCACGCTAGGCGGTTATCCGGTCACCACCATCGGAACGTCTGCCTTCTCCTTGGGCTACTCTATAACCTCCCTGACCATACCGAACAGCGTCACAACCCTTGAGTATGAAGCTTTTTCGGGCTGCACCTCCCTAACCTCCGTGGTTATACCTGGCAGTGTCACGTCTATCTGGAGGGGTACGTTTATGGGCTGTCCCTCCCTGACCTCCGTAACACTCTCCGAGGGCGTTAGGTCCATACCTGATCAAATGTTCTATGGCTGCCATGCCCTAACTTCAGTGACTATCCCAAGTACAGTCGAATTGATAGGCGAATACGCATTCCTTGAATGCTCCTCCCTGACAACCTTAACTATCCCTGAAGGTGTTACTTCTATCCTTCCTTTCGCGTTTCAGTATAGCGGCCTTACCTCCTTAACCATCCCCGGAACCGTAGAAAGTGTAGGATGGTATGAATTCACTGATTGTTCCGCACTTACCTCTTTGACCTTTTCAGAGGGCTTCAAGTCCATCGGACCGCAGGAACCGTTCAGTGGGTGTACCTCTCTGACCACAGTAAATATCCCAAGCAGCCTCACGTCCATCTCCGCTTATGGGTTTCAAGGCTGCCCCTCCCTGACCTCGATAAACGTGGATGAGGATAACCCCGCATACACTAGCATCGATGGTGTGCTGTACGACAAGGCCGCTACCGAGTTGATATTGTGCCCGTGGGCCATGAAGAGCGCGACCATACCGGCCAGTGTTACCAGCATCGGCGAGTATGCGTTCGGGGAATGCAAGGCCCTGACCTCGATAACGTTCCTGGGTCTCGAGGCCCCGACCAATGTTGGTCCGGGCTGGATAAGTTCCACTCCAGCGGAGATCAGAGGTCATGCATACACCGCCTCGAATTTCCCTCCACCCGGGGGGGTTTGGAACGGTCTGACGATGGGCGATTATATCTCTGAAAAATCTGGATCTCCTACGGGACTTGTCGTCGATCCTGGGAACAATCAAGTGACCCTAAGATGGAACGCTCCGTTGAACACCGGGGGAGCGGAGATCGATCATTATATCATCTACATGAACGGCACAGATGTAGCTCATGTCGAAGGCACTATGAAAACCATCACCGGGCTAACGAACGGGGTTAGTTACGATTTCGCAGTGGCAGCTCATACAGTTGCTGGAACCGGTACAATGGGCGAGTCGGTAAGCGCAACGCCACGCGCTCCGCTAACATTAGTCCTTCCTCCAAATGCTCCTACGGATCTGACCGCCACGCCTGGTGACGGCCAAGTGCAGCTATTATGGACTGCACCAAATGATGATGGAGGATCACCCATAACCGGATACAATCTATCGTGGGCTCTGACCGTTGGTGGTCCTTACACATCATCTGTGGTCGACGGTACCAGCTATCTCCACGAAGGCCTGGAGAACGGGCGAACATACTACTACAAGGTAGCGGCCATTAACGCCATGGGCGAGAGCGAAATGACGGAAGTGGCCTCGGCCACGCCACTCGCAACAATTCAGCTTCCCTCTGCTCCTAATAAACTTGATGCCTCGGTCAACGACGGCACCGTTTCTTTAACCTGGACCTCTCCTGCGGATGGTAGTCAGATCTCATCTTACAAGATATATCGTGGTACCTCACCGGCAACTATTGGTCTGCTGACATCGATCTCAGGAACATCGTTCCTAGATACCAATGTCTTGAGCAACCAAACCTACTACTACCAGGTCAGTGCGGTGAGTGCTGCTGGTGAGGGAGAACGCAGTGCTGATGTTAGCGTAACCGTTCCAGCCAGCTCTGATAATGGCCAAGATCATTCACGCCCATTCCTTGACACCCTCGAAGGCCAGGTAGCAATTGTCGGATTGATTGCTGTTGCCGGTGTAGGAGCTGTGACCTATGCTGTATGGCGTCGGAGGCGGCCATAAAGGTATCTTGATTGCCAAATAGATAGGCGTACCATCAAGACTGTCACAAGTGACATAATAAGCCTAGCCAGATAGTTAAAATAGGTCGAGTTCCAATATTAATTCTGACCACTTTTTACTGAGCTACAAGTAGCCATAGCTCTGTAAGTGGGGGGGAGAGCATCATGCGGACACTATTCCTTTCAGGTCACGGCATCGACATGCGGGTGGAGAACGCCCATCTCATTATCAGGGATGGTCATGAATATGAGAGGGCGAAGCCATCGACTTACGAGCTAAAGCCGAAGTACGACGAGTACGATAACATAGTCATTTATGGGCACTCCGGAAACATCACATTGGAGGCTATCAATTGGCTGTCCAAACAAAATATTCAGCTAACGGTTCTGAACAGGGACGGCTGCCTGCATACACCGTGCTAACGGGTGACTATGGACATTTTATTGCTATCATTACTACCCTCGCACCAATTGTTTAGAGTAGTCTATTTTTAATGAGCGTCCAAACCTGATTATTTTTACTAAAGGCATCAAATGAAGATAGTCTCTTAGGTGCCTATGAGTCCCTTCATTTTCTCAAATATGTCCTGTGCATATACCATGCTCCCACAATATGGGCAACTAATATTGTTACCAGTCGAAGGGAGTGTTAATCCTGCACTGCAAGCAGGGCATTTAATCGTTTGAACTATTACACCTCCCTTTTCCATCTCTGCCTTCAAGAAAGAGAAGTCGAGTACGTATTGGACCCGGCTCCTCTTTTTCTCTCGTTCAATTTCTTGGTGTCTTTCCTGAGCATATTGATTTAACAGAAGTTGAACCTCTTCAGGTAAGGGTTTCCCCATACTTTGACCATTGGAATCTATTCTGCAAAGGTGCACTAGCCTCGTCTCTCCATGTTCATGACCGATTATTAATGCTGATGAAAATAAACCGTTCTTCGCACTGGCACCGGCCATATTCTCATAAGCTATCGTTTCAATCGCTGCATAGGATTTTTTAATCAGGCCAGATTCTTTTATGTAAAAAACTCGCTGATTTGAAGCAACGAGGTAGCCTGGATCATACACATCTTTATCACCCTGACGTGTATGTTCTCTTCGATATTTGCGGGCGGACCAAACTCCCAAGATGCCTTCTGTTGGTCTGAGGATTATTACTCCATTGAGTTCTGGTGGTAATGCCATAAATTTCGGGTTTGATTGAACATGTAAAATTTGTTTTTGATCGACTGATCCTGCGATTTGTTTACCACAATTGTAACAAAAAGTTGCTTGTTCGGCAACATGAGTAGTACAGTTAGGGCAGATCATATTATCTATTAAAAATGATATTATCTTATATAGACTCTACAATTTGATTCACTTGATTTGATATTATTTTCTATTCATTTAAGACTAAGAAAGACTCTTAGCCTATCATCCAAGTATATACTATGCTACTTACAAGCATGGTCATTTCTATATTCCTTATACCATCCTCGAACTACCTTTAAGTGACAGCAGTGATCGCCTCAACCTCAAATGTCCACGAACAGCTCCTCTCCGTCCTCGATCACCGGATACGCCCTCAGATCATGGGCCTTGCCGAACGGTACCCATGGCCCGTGCAGGACCTTCCCGGTGCGGACATCGTACTCGGAACCATGGCGGGGGCACTTCACCGTCGTTTCGTTGATGAGACGCCCCTCCCAGAGACGACCGCCCGCGTGCGTGCAGATCCCATCGATCGCATAGAACTTGCCAGAAACGTTGACCAGGACGAGCTTCTTCCCTTGAACGTCGACCCCGATCATCCCGCCCGGCTGGACCTCGGCCTTAGATCCGATCTTAACCCTCGCCATATAGACACCGTTCGTAGATTTGAGCACGCTCTATATGAACCTCTGGTGCTGGGAGAGATATGATCAGTACCCAGATGCGGAAAAATATGGCAAAGAAAAAGCTCCACGGATAGGTGATCGCTGTAGATGAAGTGGCAGATAATGTGAAGATGGACCGTAGCATCAAGTGATATCTGTCTAGGACGTTGTAGCAGCAATACCAATGAAGACAAGGACCAAGCCGATCAAACTGGAAAAGTTCAATTTGACCTGAGAGAGAACCTTATTCCGTTGTCGTAGATCTCGAACGGCCCCATATGTCGCTATCGTCAAGGGAATCAGAGAAAAGAACACCAGGGGCCAGATGTCGATGGTCGAACCTAAGACGCCCGAATATGCGATAGAAATGAGCAATGCCGTCGCCAGTACCGTAGCGAAGAGAGCGACCTTAGTGCCAATTTCCAGACCATGATCGAGTAGCAGGTTCTCCCTACCGGCTAGTCTGTCCGACTCGATGTCCGGCATCTCCACCGTCACGATGAAGAAAAGCCCGTAGCAGAAGAGGGGGAGGGCGAGGATCATGAACCACACATCGATCGTCCCGGACGCCACAAAATATCCCATTCCTGGCATGACGAGCCCCACGGCGATGACAGTGGAGATCTCCCCCAGACCGCGGTAAGCGAGTCGAAGAGGCGGGGCATTATAGAACCACCCGAGCAGTGCTCCCAGAACGGCGAAGATCAGGAAGGACGGAGGATACGAATAATACAAGGTGAACACTGTGGCGGTGACCATCGAGGCGGCGAGCAACAAGACTGCAACCATCAGAGCTAGATGAGCCATCTCGGGGTGTTCGACGAGGACCCCGCTGCCGCCGGACATGGGCGTACGTTGAGATAGTCTGTCCCCTTCCTGATCGAAGTAGTCGTTGCTGAAATGCATGGAGATGTGTGAGAACAGGAAGATGGCGTAACCGAAGACAAGAACGGTTAGTTCAACAATAGCTCCGTTGACGATCGCGAGCAGAGCTCCGAGCGTGTAAAGCATGATGCCTGTGACCAGGAAGTGCGGCCTTGCTAACCGAAATAGTAGTCGCGCCTTCGTGAATGTCTTCGAGCCTATCTCCGTCAACGAATCGGTTTGGCCACCTACGATATATTAACGTTTCAAAAATGCCCCATGATGAATTCCAGGTTATCTGTACAAGATCGAAAAGAAGTAGGATGTTACGAGCAGCCTCGTTCCTCCTATGGGAACGCGCGGCAACGTACTAAACGCCTCGATATCTGTTAAATAATCGCGGCGCCGATGCTCTTCTCATCGTGGTGATCATTTGGACAAGGTATCCTTTGCGTTCAAACCGCACATGACGGTCATGCCGGCGGTGCTGGTCGGTGCCAATGTCGAGGGGAAGCCGAACTACATGACCGTGGCGTGGACGGGCGTCGCGTGCATGGACCCCCCCATGATCTCCATCGCCATCAACACATCGAGGTATACTGAGAAGGGGATCATCGAGAACGGGACGTTCAGCATCAACATACCATCCACTAGGAACGTGGTAGAGATGGACTACTGCGGGATATCCTCCGGCAGCAAGGTCGACAAGCAAGCGATGTTCGAGACCTTCTACGGAAAGCTGGAGACCGCTCCGCTGATCAGTGAGTTCCCGGTAAACATCGAATGCGAGCTGCGTCACACCCTGGAGCTGGGGAGCCACAACCTCCACATAGGAGAGGTCGTCGACGTACTCATGTCCAAGGACTGTATGACCGATGGGAAACCTGATCCCAGGAAGATCGACCCCATCGTCTACTCCGGCTACAACTATTATCGTCTGGGAGAGGTCGTGGGGAAGGCCTACACGAGCGGCAAGGAGCGGAAGAAGTAGATCGCAACGGAGCGGTGGTGATCACGATCATCAATGGTGGTCGGAGAGGGAGAGTGCGTGAGAACATTATTCCTGTCCGGCCACGGCCTCGACATGCGGTTCGAGAACGCCCACCTTTTCACATTGATGGGCGTCACATCGAGAACTGGCGCGACAACGTCTCCATATGGCCTCATACAAAAAATTCAAGAGAGCAATGATAAACAACCAACCATCCAAAACTAGCTCGCTTCAATGAAATTATTGGACATTACACTTGTTCAGCGATCTCCCTTTTTTCTCTCCCCCGATGATCAGCAGGCGGCAAGAGCCATTGTCGATGCCGAATATCACTAACTCCAAAAGCACGAACTGCGATATTCCTTGTTAGGTAAGAAAAGCGATCGGAGATGCATGGTGCTTACCGGGTGATGATGTCAGATGGCCGTTGAGGAAAAGATCAAACAAAGAAACCCGAACCTTGCCCTGGCTATCGCCCTGGTCTCGATCTTGTCGGTGATCAATTCCTTCCTCGCCTTTATCATCATCGATCCTTACGTTCGAGATGTGATCAACATCATCACCCTTTATCTCAGCTTCTTCTTCGTCCTAAATCTGATATATCGTTTAATCGTGGCTGATTCGAAGGCCCATTATCTGATACACGAATGGGGATGGGTGGACCTTTTGGCATGCATTCCATTCATCCAGATCTCGTGGTTGTTTAGGGGGTTAAGGGCATATCTGACCCTCCACCACCTCCGATTCGACCGTGTCAGGGAAGACGTGAAGAGGGAGGGTGCCGAATTCACCCTGTTCATCGCGGTATTCCTGGTGATCGTTATCCTGGAGACCTGTGCAGTTTCGATAATGTACTTTGAAGGCCGGTCCTCAGATCCCATCATCAAGTCAGCACAGGACGCACTGTGGTGGGCCTATGTGACCATATCATCAGTAGGCTACGGAGATATGTATCCTACGACCGCTGGCGGACGCTTCGTGGGAATAGTGCTCATGACCACTGGTGTTGGCATCTACGCCACGATAGCGGGGTATTTTGCCCATCGGTTGATCTATCGCAGGGCTACGGTGAGGACCGAAGGATCCGTCATTACAACAGAGGACAATTTAAGATTATGCGATTTGGATAAAAGGTTACAGGATCTTGAGGACAAGGAGGAGAAAATACTTGACAGGCTGGAGCGCATCGAACATCTCCTGCGGGCGAACAATGCTGACACGCCTGCGGGCGAGCCCGATGACCCAGTCCTCAGAGATCGGAAAAACTTGTGATGTCTGTCCTGATCGGTGAAAGTGCTGAATAAGCGCTCACCCCGATGAGGGATCGACCCGACTCTACTTGCCAACCCTGATAGGATATAAGCTCAGCTATAGGCGCTGAACTTCTTTCAATTCTCTAACCGGTTCGCCCCATCAAAAGGCGGCCGGCCGAGCGCTTTTTTACATTAACCCCTCAGCCCGACAGCAACTTCTTCTTGGCTGCGGCGAACTCCTCATCGCTCAATATGCCCTGAGCGTGCAGGTTAGCAAGGTTCTGAAGCTGTGCGGTGAGGTCTCCTCCTGCAGCGGATGGTCCGGTTGGTGCAGGCGATGGCACGGGGGCAGGAGCGGATGCCTGCTGTGCTTGTGCCTGGGCATCCTGAGCACCCTTCTCGTACGCCTGTTGCTGGGCCTGTTTGGCCTGCTCTTGTGCGGCCACTTGCTGCTGGGCCTTGGACTGTCCTGCCTTCATTCCAATCAATAGTGCGACTCCTCTTCCTCTCATCTGATTACCTCCTCAGTGATCCGTTCTTTCATAGCCTCTACCACTATATCATGAGGAATGCGACCCTGGGCGAGGACCTGTGCGCCGGCATCCATGGCCGCCCCCTTAAGCCTCACAGCCCAAAGGTTCTCAAAGAGCATCGCTACCCCTGAGGTGTTTAACGGTAGCCCATCGGCGATCGATTCAATGTCGTCCAACGACAGCCATTCCTTGAGATTGTGGGAGAAGCACTTGAACGAATCTCCCACCTCACCGCCAAGGTTCCTGATCTCCATAGTACCCACGTTACCCTCCCCATCCTTGGTGATGAAGATGAGATCGATCACCCTGATGATGCCATCCTTTTCCAGCTTGGACAATTCTGGCGCGATCTTACCGTTGAATTGGTTCCCCGGAAACATCACTACCAAGTAATCGATAGGACCTATTAGCTCAGACTGCTTCACTTCAGACCTATGAATCCCCCCTTAAATTTTCTAAATTGATACTAAGTGAGCTCCCGTTCTATATAGCTGTTGCAGAGCGCCCCATCTCACTAAGCTCTGGTGTCCATTCGAATAAAGACAACGACCAGTCGCAGATCTTGCATTGGCACGGAACGAAACATATCATCGCCTATAAAAAATGAAAAAAGGCGTCCCACTCCTCGTGTGCACCTCCTTTTCCAACAACACCTGTACCCACAGCAGAACGAATCTCCCCGCTTGATGGTCTTTCATCCCCTGATGCTCCGTACAATGGACATCATGGTAAAAATTCAAACGACCACGTCTAAACAATGCTGAGATAGCGAGAGATATGTATGGACAGGCCCAGAATGTAACGGACCTATAGCCCCGATTTTCTTCACCTTATTATACTGCCACTTGACATCATTCGCTTGGTATGGGAGAGCTATGAAGGGACGGGTGATGCTAGCTGTGATCAGCATAGCGTTTTTGATGCTGATGACAACAATGCCAATGCTAGGCGAAGGTAACATGCCCCTTCCAGCTCCGGTCGGTGCCTCGGCCTCGTTGGCTGGTGATAGTATCAATTTAACCTGGAACGCTCCTTCCACCTCGGCCGGCATGATAAATCAGACCGGCTGTGACTCATCATTCGTCATGATGTCCGCCATCAATGGCTCCTTCACCCTAGTGTATCCAACTATTATGATTAACCTAAAAGGTGGAGGGAACAATATTGCGTTCTCCGAATGGATCGCGAAGCACTCCGATGTGGCCATGGCCTCGAGGAAGATCACCGTGAGTGAGGCTCAGAATGCGAGTTTGGTCGGCCTTAACGTTACCGAGATCAAGGTGGCGGTGGAGAGCAGTGCCGTTATTGTACACCCGGGGACGGGCATCACTGAACTTACTGCGGACCAGCTGAAAGCTTTATACAACGGCAGCGTGGTCAACTGGAAGGATGTGGGCGGCAACGATCTGGCGGTACAGCCTTTCATGCCTGGACCGGGCGGGCCGCCCTACCTGTTCTTCAACAATTCGTTGATGGTAGGAAGCGTCTTCTCACCTTCTGTTCAATTCGTGAACGACAGTTTGACCTGTGCCGGTGAGGTTGCTGGCTCCATCGGTGGTGTAGGTATCATCCGCACTGGCTACCTGGAAAGAACGTCTGGAGTTGACATTGTGAGCGTTCGCTCTACACCAGATAGCCCAGCTATTTCGCCACTCGACTACGCAGCCGCCTATAATTCCTCCTACCGACTGGCCAGGAACTACTATCTCTACATCAACGGTGCTCCCACTGGGGTCTTAGGGACATGGGTCGATTATGTGCTTAGCTCAGAAAGGGGACAGAGGATCGCCGAGGAGAATGGCTTCCTGCCGCTGACGTCCGAAGATCTCGTCTCTTCTCGTGCAAAGATCGATAGCACATCGGCCATTTCTATCACAGAATACCGGATCTACCGAAGCAGCCCCGGAAGCACGAACCGTACATACTCAACCTCATCCCTGGGATTCATTGACAGCAATGTGACGGCCGGAGAAAGCTATACCTATCAGGTGAGCGCGGTCTTCGCTTCTGGAGAGGGGAGCCAGAGCGAACCGCTTACAATTACTTTGCCCGATTCCGGTGGGTCGACCTCATCTGATAAGCCGGTGGACTACACCGTTCCGATCATCCTGTTCGTTGGATTGGGGGCCGTTATCGGTACGGGGGCGATATTATTTTTTAGGAGGAAGGCCGGACCTTGATCTGGGACCGATCCCCCCTTTCAGATCGGCATTCCCATAGGCCATCCAGTACTGACAGTTAAAGCTGCGGCTCCCATTACTGTCGTATTTCTCCCCGACACTAAAACCATTCGACGGCCTGGTGATGCCTAATTGCCAGAACATATTGAGCGATTTTTTCGACCATCCCCTGGGGATCTTGGTACTTCTACCAACTCATCAATCGCTCCTGAGAAGGTCGATAGAGTGTATCTTTTTTTATATAATTTTTACAAAAGAAAGAATAAAAGGCCCCTTAAATGGTTCTTGTTTTGTCCTATCACTCTTCACTCTGAATGGATGACGATGAATAATCGTACGATCAGTCGTCCCATTCAAGTCATTGAACGACCATTCTATCTCCAAAAAATATGACTTTCGTTGGAGGTCCGTATGCTCAGGAAGGCAGTCTTTCCCGGAAAATATGTCCAAGGTGTCGGAGCCATCAATGAATTGCCTGCACTGATCAAATTGCTGGGTACTCGTAGTGCGATATTGGTCTCTCCCTCGGTGATCGAGAAGGCGCTTCCTAAGTGCAACCTGGACCTGGAGTCTCAGGGCCACCGGATAGAGCTATTCCGTGGTGAGTGTTGCGAGGAGGAGCTGGACCGATTGCTTTCCGTCGTAGACCAATCGCATTCAGATGTGATCGTGGGCATGGGAGGTGGAAAGACCATCGACACGGCCAAGATAGTCGCCGATCGCGCTGAAGTCCCCGTGATCATCGTTCCTACGATCGCTTCTACTGACGCACCATGCAGTGGTTGCGCAGTGCTGTATACAAAGGATGGTATCTTCGATTCGGTATGCTACCAGAGAGCGAACCCCGCGGCGGTGTTGGTCGACCTCAGTATAATAGCTGAGGCGCCGACACGCTTCTTAGTGTCAGGGATGGGCGATGCCCTGTCCACCTGGTTCGAGGCCAGATCATGCCACCTCACAAAGTCACCGAACGAGTGCGGTGGGCTCAGCACGATGGCAGGGCTCCATCTCGCGAAACTTTGCTATGAAACGCTGTTGACGTATGGAGTGGCGGCCATGACCGCTAACGACGACCGGATCGTCAACACGGCTCTTGACCATATCGTGGAAGCCAACACCTTATTGAGCGGGTTGGGGTTCGAGAGCGCGGGATTGGCATCCGCACACTCCATCCATAACGGCCTGACCGCGTTGATCGAAACGCACTCATTCTTCCACGGTGAAAAGGTCGCCTTTGGCGTACTGAGCGGGCTTCAGCTCACCGATGCAGATGCGGAGGAGATCGATGCCGTTCACTCGTTCTGCGAGTCGATCGGATTGCCCACCACGCTGGACGATATCGGCCTGAGGGACGTGAGCCGGGAGAGGTTGATGATTGCCGCGGAAAAGGCTTGTGCCCCGGGGCAACCCATACATCACGAGGCCGGCATCGTCACCCCGGAACGCGTCCTTGATGCCATGCTCGCAGCGGATGCCATGGGCAGGGTACGGAGAGGCGAGAAAGGCCATCGACATGAATGACCTGCTGATGATACCCGCAGCAGTATGCGACAGTTACGGCCTGCAGGCCGTCCTCTGACTGTCTTTGATAAAAAAATCTCTAGTAGAAAGTTTTTAATCGCCTGGCGATCGAGCCGTTGGCAGCGTTCTGCCAGATAATGTTCGTTTTGGTTAGGTTGTATTACCATACCGTTCAAATAATTCATTCTTGGTCTGTATAATAGCTTATTTGAGGACCGTTCCTCGAGGAGTCCGGAGGAGTTCGTGTGGGGTGGCGTCGAGTAAGCGTGAGCTTGACATTGTCAATAATAATGGTCCTAGCGGCAGGTATGGTCATTATCATTTCCACGTCTGGAGCGGTCCAGGCAGCTGATGCGGACAATCCGACCATCCAGGTAATAGATTCTTTGGGTCATGTCGGTCGGTCCTGTTCCATCGCACTAGACTCCCACGATCACGTTCATGTCAGCTTCTATGACGACACCAATGATGCCCTCAGGTACGCCAACAATCTGGGAGGACCTTGGGCTACCTGGACCATCGACAGTGGTGGAAATGTCGGAACTTACTCTTCCATCGCGCTAGACTCCCAGGATGATGTACACATCAGTTATTATGACTCGACAAATAGTGACCTGAAATACGCTATCAACATAGGTGGCGTTTGGAGCAACCAGGCCCTCGATGGAACAGATATTGTCGGCCTTGAGACCTCGATCGCTATCAGCCCTCTGGACCAAGTTCACATCAGCTATAATGACTATTCGAATGGAGACCTCAAGTATGCTACTGACGCAGATGGTCCCTGGATGGAATGGACCATCGACAGTACGGGAACGGTCGGTGGAGAGTCCTCCATCACCGTGGACTCCCAGGGCCATATACACATCAGCTATTGGGATGATACGAACGACGATCTCAAGTACGCCACCAATGCAGGTGGAGCCTGGAGCACACATGTAATTGACGGGGCGGGAGCTGCCGGCCGGTTCTCCTCCATCACCGTGGACTCCCAGGACAACGTTCACATCAGCTACTATGATTATGCCGATCATGATCTAAAGTACGCCACCAACTCTGGTGGGGCTTGGAGCATCCAGACCGTAGATAGTGGAGGGGATGTAGGTTTACTAACCTCCATCGCCGTGGATTCTCAGGATCGGGTACACATATGCTATTACGATAATGACTACGCCAACCTAAAGTACGCCACCGTCTCAGGCAATTCTTGGAGCTCCTGGACCATCGACAGCGTAGGGAAAGTCGGAAGTGATTCCTCCATCGCCGTAGACTCTCAGGATCGGGTACACATATGCTATTATGATTATTCGAATGGCGACCTCAAGTATGCTACCTTCACATCGGATGTAGCGACCCCTCCAGGGCCTCCGACCGGTCTGAACACAATACCGGGCAACGGTCAGGTCCAGTTGAGTTGGATAGCTCCGACCAATGAGGGGGGAGAGCCTGTCACCGGATACAAGGTATATTGGAGCTTTGTCCAGGGCGGCGCTTTCACCGCGATCGCCGTCACTGGCACGAGCTTCCTGCACACTGGGCTGGAGAACGGAAAGACCATCTATTACAAGGTCGCGGCGATCAACCAGGTGGGAGAGAGCGTAGTTACTGACCCCGTCTCGGCTACACCAGCGTCTATCTCACACCTACCGTCAGCTCCTCGGAACCTTGGGGCGACGGTTAATAACTTGACGATCGAGCTAACCTGGGATACGCCTAGCAGCAGCGGAGGTTCGATCATCACCGGGTACAAAATATTCAGAGGATCAAATGTGAACGAGAAGAACAACATCGCCACCATTACCGGAACGTCGTACTTGGACAGCGGTCTCGAGGAAGGTGTAAAATATTATTACTCGGTCGCTGCGGTCAATGGCAATGGTGAGGGGCAATCCGCCGGCCCGATAGAAGCAATGATCGCGGACGGTACAAGGACAACGGACCCATCGGGCCTACCACTTGAGTACATTTTCGCTGGCGGCCTTGTGTTAGCAGGGGTGGCGGCATTAGTGGCAATCCTCGTGTTGAGGAAGAGGTCTGCACCTTAGGACGAGACACTTTTCCCACCCACTAACACCATTTATTCACAAACCGTTCTTCATGCTAATTTTCATATAATTACCAAACGGCCGGCTATTCAGGAAAAGCAATACAGTAGACGTCGCGCTGTGATGGGAAATCTTATGACGGTAGCTGTTGCCTCTGAATGATCGCTCTAGAGCAGCAGCATTTCTCGCAAAAGTCCCAAGACATCGAATAGATAGTTAAATTCCTTGTAGCCATTCGGGTGAAGTGGCTTCAATATTTTTGTCGATGAGATAACCGAGGGAACAAGCAATCTGGACTCTGTATCCAAACTAGATCCAACGGACCACTTCATATCGAGACCCCAAGAACAATTTGAACATGGATGTCTTCATTAACACCAAGTCTTTGTGACGGGTATCGGTCTGGCTTGTGATCCGATAACAGAACCGATCCTGGACCAATGAAGAATTATAGAATTTGTAACATATTATATTATTTAGCCATTTACACCTGACATGGTTATTCGAGCATTTTCTATCACCACACTTTAACATTGTACTCGAAAACACATTCGAACGACAGTTAAATATTTATCTTGTTGTCAATAAGAATATACACACTTTCCATCGGATATGGCGGTTTGTTTTACGGGGCGATGCTGGTGAACGAAAGCACAACAATAGAGGATGGCGAAGGTAGATCGATCATTTCCGGGTTCGTGCTCACCACGCCCATGAAGGCAGCGATCATCCTGGTAACGCTTGCGTTCCTGATGCTTACAGCCACATCCGACGGCCAGAGGTACGGCCCTATACTTTTCTATCTCTATGGCTCCCTGCCCTTTGCCTACATCCTCACATATCTGAAGACGGGCAAGCGGATCTACGAGGAGAACTCCACCAACGTCGGTGTGGCCAATTCCTACAACACCGCAGGGATGCTCGTGGGGACGCTGACGGTGATGGGAGAGATATCGAAGGGCCTCCTACCCTTGCTGGTATCCTATCTGTTCTTCGGGTACTCCTTGGAAGTTTCCGCCTACTTCCTGATAGGGTCCCTACTGGGTACCAATTTCTCGATATTCCTCAAGCTCAAGGGAGGCATGGGAACGACCATGATGCTGTGGTCCTTCCTGTTCCTATCCCCCTTCCTCCTGTTGGCGATCCTTGCACTGATGGTGATCTGCCTTAAGCTCATGAAGAAGACCTACCACGTGGCCCCCTTCGTGTATGCTCTGGCCCCCTTACTGGCCCTGGTCATCGACGGACGCTTGACGATCGTCCTCCTAGCCCTGTATGTCGCCGCTCTCTACATAATCAAGTTCAGGCCGGAGATGGACGACTTCAGATACGGCCATGGGAACATTCTTTCCAAGGGGAGGAAGTCTAAGGATCTACCGCCTCAGGATCAAGATACACCAGGCCCTTGAAGCCGTCCACGATGACCGTGGCCCCGTTCTGCAGGGACATGGCATGGGGGACAGAGACCACGGACGGAATGCCGTACTCCCTCGCCAGTATGGAACAATGGGAGAGGACCCCTCCCGACTCGGACACCACCGCCGAAGCTTTAGCGATGATGCTGCTCCAGCTCACGTCGGAAAACGGTATCACGACGACGTCGCCATCCGAAACCGAGCCGAAATCGGAGGCATCCCTCACCACCTTGATGCGTCCCCGATAGTAACCTTTGGAAGTGGCCAAGCCCTTCAGGACCCTAGCCTCGGGGCTGATGGGCGGAGGTGCCTCCTCCCCGTAGATGACCTCTGGAAGTGCTATGTTGGCCGATCTCTCCATCTCCTCTTTCCTGAATGCAACGATGCTATGAAGGTCCTTGCCTCCTTCCCTCAGCGCACTGCGCAATTCATCCAGATACAGGAAGAACACATCCTCCCGAGAATCGATCGAACCACGGTCACGTATCCTAGTCCCCAGCTCGAGGAACAGGGGCCGGAACATACCATAGCCCAGTGCGTATGAGGAGCTCATTCGCTCCTTCAGTAGGGAATAGCGTGAGGCCCTGCTGGCCATGCCGCTTATGAACAGCCTGCTCATCGGCGATGCATCGATATCGCTCAACTTCCTGCGTTCCAAGCGCCTCCGGCCGTTCGTGGTGTTGTGGTCCATCAACATTATATCAAGAGGCTGCTCGCGCCAGGAGGGTCGGGTGAAGTCGTTCCCGCTCTCACTAATATGGCCGAACCTTACCATGAACAAATCCCATTCTTGGAGGAACCTTTCGCTCCCCTCCATGCCCGCCAGCCCCGCAGCTCCCTTTTCCTCGAAGACCTCCCTGAGGGAGGGTGGCATTTCCATGTACTTATCGCGGAGGGAACGGAGGCTGCTGTTCGGATAATAGCTCATCTGCTCCTGCTGGAGCTTGTTCCATTCCACCTCCTCTAAACTGACACCACCTCTCTCCATCGACCTCTTCAATAGGCCTGTGAACATCGCGGATAGTACCATTGTTATGATGTTTCGATACGCCGCCTCCTGGTTTATGCGCATCAATACCTCGTACCGATCAAGCAGCGTCTCATCGCTCATTGTAGTAAGATCATCCGCCATCATCGTATGGCAGGTCCGTTCGTGGGAGGAGATGAACCTTTCAGTCTTTCCAGGCCAGCCCAGCTTCCCGATGGCGAACCACGCTATTGAAGGAAGACGGGCCAGTGCCTGCGGTGTCATTCGCATCTTCATTCCATTGCCCATTCCTTCCAGGGTCAATCTCTCTAGGGAGTCGGGAGGAAGCCCCAGCGACTCCCATATCTTCCCGATCTCCCCCATGTTGAAGTACACCCGATAATAGAACATCCTGCTGAGGGTGAAGGGTTCCAGGTCCTTGCGGCCGGACAACTGGCGAAAGATCTTGATCCATGCGCCGTTCAGAAGAGGTATGTTGACGGACCATACCAGCGGATGTATCGCCCCTGGAAGCATCTCCTTGGACATCCGATTGGAGTAGATGTTCACAGAGCTCCTGGTGGTGACCGGTCTGACCTGTAACCACCACAGGCGTTCCCCATCATAGGCCCATTCGATATCAACATCCATCTTAAGGCGATCGGCGATGCGTCCAGTCCCTTTCCTGATCTCATCGATCAGATCCGCAGGGACCTCCCCTCCATATAGGTTTAGGGGGTCTTGGCCCTGCTGCACCAACGGCTCACCGGATCCCTTGACCGCCTCTATGACCGCCTTTTTACGCCCCGTCACCGGATCACGGCTGAAAGAAACCCCGGAGAGGACCGAATCCACCATCTGTTGGACGAGGACCCCCATCTTCACGTTCAACCCTCCATCACCGCCTCTTTGAGAGTAGATGGATACGCGTGGCGACTCCGCCGAGGCCCATGTAGCCTCGATCGCTCTGACCAGGTCATCCAGGCCCCTGACACCGAGGGTGGAGGTGAACAGGCCCGCATAGGACGATTCCTGCCGGTCCTCCACATCGGCGCTGGACCTGACCGCCCAGTACCCTGAGTCCAGGTCCTTCAGCTCCTCACGGAGCCGGCGGAGGGCCGCCTCCCTATCGGCCTTGTACACCTCATGAGCACGATAGGTCAAAGCCCAGGTCGCCGGGACGTTGAAACCGAGCCTGTTGAGGTCAGCTAATCCTCTGGCCTTCGTTCCCGCTACCTGCCGGTACTGGACCGATGAACTGCTTACCAACCACGGCTCGGCTGACCCCAAATGGACAGAACTCCCTAGAAAATTGATTATTTGAGGTCTATGAATATATAATCTTTCTTTTTTATTTATGTCACTCAAATCTCAGGACATCTGCCGGGGCGATATGAGTGGCCCCCCTTGCAGCAGGGTAAACGCTAAGAAGAGTGGTGACCAATGCGAGCACGTCGATGAGCAGGATGGGCCACCAATCGAGATAGAACGAGAAGCCGCTGTCCTTCAAGGTAACTATCCACAGCTGGTATCCCACCAGCACACCCATTGTAGTTCCTATGAGGATGCCCAGCATAGATATGGCCCCCGACTCCATCATGAAGTGGGCCAAGACCATCCCCCGGCGGTACCCTACGGCCCTCATGATCCCGATCTCCTTCCTGCGCTCCCTGATGTTCCTCATCGTGATTATTCCCAGACCGATGATGCCGATGATCAGCCCCAGCGCCAGGTATCCCCTTCCTAAGGCGAACATCCCGTCGATGGTCCGGGTCGATTCTCTGGCCAGCTCCGCCACCGCCACCGTCTGGAGGCCATTGGGGAGGAAGCTCCTCTCCAGAAGAGCGGACTGCTCCACGGCGTCCAGACCACCAACGAGCCGTATCAGCATGAGCCCGAACCCCTGAGCCCCCAGAACCCCTCGGACCTCCGGTTCGGCCATGAAGACGCCATTCAACACGCTTTGTTTCATTACCCCCGCGACGGTGACGTTGACCGCACCTGCCGCGTTAACCAGTGCGATGCGGTCGCCGACCTTCAGGGGATCGCCGTTGACCATGACCCCGGTCTGGTCGACCCCACCGCCTAGGCTCCCGTCGACGATGGCCAGGGACGAATCGTTCAGGACACCGTCCCAAACATCCCTCTCTGAGCTAAAGTTGTCCTCATCCCAGGTTGCCAGTGGATAGCTACCGACCTCGAAGAAACGGCGGTCGATCCCCACTATCTGGGTAATGTCCGCGCTCGATCCAGAACTGATTCCACCATATCTCTCTAGGTTCGCAAGAGCAGTTGGAAATGACAGCACGATGGTTGCATTATCACTTTTGAAATAAGACGAGGTGGAGTTCATCGTCTCCCAAGGGTCTTCAACTATAGGCGACCCAGCGCCGGTCTGAGCGATGATATCGAAACCGCCTGAGGATTCCGTTATCTGCAGACCAACATTGGTGCCGACCAGGCTGGATACGACCGACAGCGTGGTCACGGTAAATATCACGAGCCCGAATATGAAGATGCTGAGGGCGGTCCTGAACCTGGCCCTTAAAGGATAGGACATAGCGGTCTTGATGACCGCCCGGTACTCTCCCCTGCCACCGAACATCTTGACAACAGCCGCTATAAGCAGGTCATTGTTGACCATTATCAGAACGAGGCACGCCGTCACCATGAACAAACCCGCGAGGATGAAGATCTCCGTGGGTACGGCATAGGGGAACAAGCGCGCATTGTTGGGCAGAGGCAGCCACGGCAGCAGCATCACGATGCTTCCTATGGTCCACGCCCACCTATCGGCGATGAGCCTCTGTCCCCAGAGCCCGATCGACAGGCCTATCAGTGACAGACCGGTGTTCGCCAGAATGAGCGACCGGTCGTGGATACCGAGGGCGGTCAGTGCCCCGCCTGAAACCAGAATGGCTGCTCCGATGAGATGTAAGTTGTGTTGTTGTCGAGTAGGGCGTGACGCCTCCAGATCCCTCATGGCCCCCACTATGTTGAGCCGGGCTATCCTGGTAGCAACCATGTACGTCGTGACCAATGTGATGAACGCCCCTATCGCGAAGGATATGAAGAGCGATGAGGGGCGGAAATCGAAGTATGGTAGTAGCTGCATCCCGGTTATGGTGGATACGCTGGCCATCACCCAAGCGACAATGTAGGCCATTCCCACACCCAGTATCGCCCCCACTGCCGATGCCAGGACCGCATACACGGCCCCCTCGTACACCAGCAGCCGTTTTAACTGGTCCCGCCTAAAACCTAGCGCCCGGAGAACCCCCAGCTCGCTCTTACGCTCCTCGCCTAGCATGGAGAATATGTTTACGATAAGTGCCGTCCCGGCGATGACCGAGAACGAACCCAGGACGAAGAAGAGGACCACGAACATGTTCATGAATTCCCTCGTGCTGCGTATCGTTTCCTGTTTGTCGGACACTATCGTCATTCCGGTCCCGGAGGCCGACTCGGACAGGATGTTATCGATTGCGGCCCTGGCATCGTTGATCTCTCCGTTCACGGCGATCATAAGGAGGTTACGCTCACCCTGGCGGTCGACCAGTTCCATTAGATCAGAGAGGTTCATGATGGCCGTGGGCACCCGATTGAAGCCTGCCAGGCCAGTAGGCTCCACTGTGGCACCCACCGTTAAGGTAGTGGTCCTGTTCCCGCGGAGGACCAGGAACGAGTCACCCTCGGTGACACCCATATTCCTTGCTGCCGCCTGGTTGAGGTATATCGTACCCGAGAGGGGGCCGGAGATCGGGCTCCCATCATATCGCCGAAGTTCGCCAAGGTCCTGGTATGCCTGCTCCTCCGCCCCTATCGTCTGAAGGGCTGGCTCCCCTATGCCCGTCCGTAGATCTTGTCCGGCCACCGTGTCAAGGATGACCGAATGAGCGGTCCTTAACGAATCCACCTGGCGTAACTCGCTCACAATAGAATCCAGGAGCCCCTCGTCGAAATACTCGTAACCACCCCTCTGAGAGGCAACTGTCAGGTCAACCTCTCCGAACGCCTCTGCCGCCTGCGTCGAGATCATGTTGTCCAAGGTGTCATTGATCACAAACGAGGATGAGATCACTGCCGTCCCGATAAGCAGGCCACCAATAACGAGAGCGGTCATCACAGGGCGTCTCGATGAGTTACGAAGTGCCATGGTGTCGATAAGTCGGTTGAAAAGAGCATCCAATAATAGACACATGAAAAGGATCGCCATCACCACGACGATGGCGATATCGAAAGGGAGGAAGAGCAAGGATAGGGCAGAAAGGAATGTTCCGAGGACTATTATGGTCGTTATTACTGGACGTCCCCTCCTCTTCCTACCCTTCAGACCCTCGGAACCCATGGAGCGAGGATGTAATAATCTCCCGCTCACATTATGATTTGGCCCAAACTTCTATTGACCATTAAAGACCCTTCATTGGACGCATTAAGGGGTTTCATGACCTTTCTTCTCATCGATCGCAGTCTCATCTGAGAGGTCATGCTGATCAGGATAAGACCACCAAGATTGTGGGCTTATACAGGTCCGGCCGACCTCCCCTCAAATTTCATATCAATGGTCGATGAACTTTCATGCTTTTTGAAAAAATCCTCATTGGATATGACCTATCGGCGCACAGAGTTGTGGTTCGATCCTTTTAGATGGCGGAGTTGTTTCCATTACCATGTTAGGTTGAACGTTCAGCACGAATACGATATTCTCGGCCGGAGGCTTCCTCACCAAAGCTTGAATGGCAGGAAGGCGGCTATATCTAGGTATCTTGAACGTGGGTCTTGCACCCGATCGCCCCTTCATCACGAAGGCGAGCAGGGGGACCGCGGCGAACTGCAGGGACATTGACAGCAGGACCATCGCCGGCAGAGAGATATCGTAGAGTATGCCCACCGCCACGCTCCCCAGGAACCACGACAGGCCGAAGGCGGCGTTGTAGCTCCCGAAGGCCAGACCTTTGCGGAAGGACGGTGAAAGATCGGCCACCACCGCCCTCATCACCGATTCCTGAGCTCCGAAACCGATGCCGTAGAGCAGAAATCCTATCAGTACCACGTTGAAGTCGGAGGAGAAGATCAGGGGCACGAAGAACGGCACCATCGCTGAGGCGATGACGAGCGGGCCCATCCCTATCCTGTCGTACAGTCTACCGAACACCAGGGCGGACAGGGCGTCGGCGGCCATGGCCACGGCGTACATGATGGGGACCCACCCCTCGGACACCCCTCCGAACGTGCTGACGTGGAACGCGATCAGTGGGTAGTCGGCGTAACCGGCGGCGATCAACGCTCCGGCCAGCAGGAAGAGCCAGAACGGGATAGGGAATTTCTCACGCTTCTCCTTCACTGGACAGCGGCCCCTGACATCTCCGGGTGTGGGGTTCACCTTCCAGGCATAGATCAGGAGGACCATGGCGGCCAACGCCGGTATCAACATGACCTCGAAGCCTAGGCGGTAGTCCCCGTCGAAGAGGAGGACCATCACCATGACCATGGGCCCGATCATGCCCCCCACGGACGACAAGGCCTCCTGGATGCCGTAGCTCCAGCCCCGGCCCACGCTGCTTCCCGCATGGGAGATCATAGCTTCCCGGGCGGGGCCGCGGATGGCCCGGCCCAAGCGTTCCACCATTATCAGGATCACCGCGGTGGTCCAGTCCCCCGCGAGCGCCAGGGCGGGCACGGCGACGACATTGATCCCGTATCCAACGAACACGAAGATCCAGTAGTGTCCGCGCTCATCGGCGATCCATCCGAAAACGATCCTTAGGCCGTACCCTATCAGCTCCCCCAGGCCGGAGACGATGCTGATGGTGACGGCGCCGGCCCCCAGGATGGTGAGGTACGGGCCGACGACGCTCCGCGTGCCCTCGTTGGCCACATCGACCATGAGGCTGACCATGCCAAATATGAGAACGAACAGTATTACGGTCGAACGTCCCCTGCGGCCAGCGGCCTTGTTGCTAGAACTGCGCCTTCCCACCCCATCCCACCTGTTCAGAACATCTCCA
Source organism: Methanomassiliicoccus sp. (assembly GCA_012719175.1). Lineage (NCBI taxonomy): Archaea > Methanobacteriati > Thermoplasmatota > Thermoplasmata > Methanomassiliicoccales > Methanomassiliicoccaceae > Methanomassiliicoccus > Methanomassiliicoccus sp. Next base: position 172,739 of record JAAYAX010000013.1, on the reverse strand, counting down.
TTGGCAGTTTTATCTGGAAAACTGCGGCAGGAGCTTCGGTATTACGTGCCTTTCAACATCCCTCGTATTCGATTACCGTTTTCGGAAATCGGAAGAGGATGTCTTTGGCGAACATATCAAGGCACGGACGTAATTATTCAAATATGAATTTAAAAATCAATAATGGTCATGGGGAAAATAATCATGAAAGTTAACGATGGCTCTCCCTTGAACGAGGCTCATAAGCCTTACAGGGTGCGGTGGAAACGATGCTTGGATGACGCTGCCATACGGGGCGATTCCCTAAATATCACGGTCGCCAATCTAAGCCCGGAGGAACGATATGAACGCGGTCATGGACAACATCTATGGGAGACGGTCGGTCAGAGCTTATACCGAGGAGCCGATCTCGGAAGAACAGATTAAAGAGATCATCAAGGCGGGAGTGCATGCGCCGAACGGCGCAAACAGCCAACCGCTGCGTTTCGCCGTTATAACCAGTAGCGAGAAGAAGAAGCAGTACTCCGACATATCCAAGGCCTTGTTCGTGGAGAACATGAAGAAGGCCATGAGCGAGGCCCCGCCTGAAAAGAAGCATTTTTTCGAGAACTACATCGAGAGACTGTCGAAACCGTCCTTTGACATCTTCTACGGTGCCCCCGTTCTCATATTGATCTACAGTTCGCCGGCGTCCTTCACACCGGTCGAGGACGGCTCTCTGGCCGCGGAGAACATGATGCTAGTGGCCCACTCCATGGGCATCGGAAGCTGCTGGATCGGGTTTGCATCACCGTTAGGATACGTACCCGAGGTCTTCAAGGAGCTGAACGTACCGGAGGACCACAGATTGATCGCCCCCCTGGTGTTCGGCCATCCTAAGAAGAAGGACATGGCCACGACGGAGAGATCGGAGCCACAGATATTGGCATGGCTCTAATAGATATCCGGTAGCGATCAATGGTATGACGTCATCGGCCGCTCCACGGGACGATCACGCATATCCATATGCGCTCCCCGCAACGTATGTAATGGGTATCGATACTCCCATAAAGATCGCAATGAAGAGTTATAGCGTCCCCATCGAGAACAAGGTTGAGGCGATGTGAAAGCTGATGGGTGTAACGGACAAGAACGGAAATGCTCAGTCCTCTATCACTTTCTCCGGGTCCGGACAAACTGCTTCCAGACCTTTCCTTACCCATCCTTGTTCGAGATCAGGGATGCTGCTGGTCACGGCCGAATGCAGCCAGGTCGGGATGGCCTTGATTTAAGAATGATATCCAATATTGAAATTTTAAAAGTGTAATATTATATAATAAAATAAACATTGAAAACAACTTGGATGGGTAATATGATCTGGAGGTCGGAGTTATCATGGGGAAGCGTCAGATACGTATATGCTGTGAGATCATGGAAAAGCGCCTTGAGGAGGGAGGGGTAGAGCTTGATAAGGCGGGTAATCTCATTTTTTCCTTCGGTTGCTGGCTAGACAACATCCCCCTTCAACGATGCCCTTACTGTGGTACCGAGATAGAAGTGGTTCTCGAAGAAATGAATGCCCTGCGGATCGTTCGTTGACCACAACCGACTGCAAGTCGCCCTGCATCGCCACGAGGTTCTCGTCGGCAAATATTCGATCATGGATAATATCTTGATTAAGTTCCAGAAGACGGTTTCTGCCGCAATTGGGTCAGCCCAACATACAGCTTCAAGCAGCAGCGGCTCATGAAGCGCCGTTCTAAAGGATGAAAACGCGGGTTTTATCGATAAGGCTCCCACATCATGCCGTGCATCCCCACGAAAAAGCATGCATCCTGTCCAGTTCAGCCGAGTCTTAACAATCATTAAATAGTCTCGCACTCAAAATAATATTCTGGGTGGTAAGAACGTGGGGACAATTGTACACCGGTAGCGATCGGCTCAGGAACCTGCAGGTTGTCCAGAACCAGGACGGGCGCCTTGAGGTCTTCGGGACGAACTCTCAGGACCAGATATGGTTCACCTGGCAGACGGCACCCAGCAACGGATGGGTTGGAAGGTGGAATATATTATACAGCGATGTCGACCGTCTTCGCGTTTTGTCAGCGGCACGGAACAAGGACGGCCGCCTTGAGGTGTTTGGCATCGCTCCAGATGGAAGGGTCTGGCATACCTGGCAAACGGCACCGAACAATGGATGGGTCGGTAGTTGGAACCTTATGCACGGCAGCTCTCATCGTTTAAAATCGCTGACGGCCGTGCAGAACCAGGACGGACGCCTTGAGGTCTTCGGCATCGGGTCGGACGATAGGATATGGCATACTTGGCAAACGGCACCGAGCAATGGTTGGAACGAAGGCTGGAACATCTTGTACAGCGATGCCGACCGGTTGAAGAACTTGGTGGCCATACAGAACAAGGACGGACGTCTGGAACTGTTCGGGACGAACTCCCAGGACCAGATCTGGCATACCTGGCAGACGGCGCCCAACAACGGCTGGGTCGGCAGGTGGAATATCCTGTACAACGAATCCGACAGGCTCAGGAACCTGCAGGTGGTGCAGAACCAGGACGGACGCCTTGAGGTCTTCGGAACGAACTCCCAGGACCAGATATGGTTCACATGGCAGACCTCGCCAAGCAATGGTTGGGTCGGCAGGTGGAACATCTTGTACAGCGAATCCGACAGGTTACGGAACCTGGCGGTGACGCGCAACCATGATGGGCGCCTCGAGGTCTTCGGAACGAACTCCCAGGACCAGATCTGGCATACCTGGCAGACAGCACCCAACAATGGCTGGGTCGGCAGATGGCATATGATGTTCCAGGACGTTGACCGGTTGAGGGAACTGGCCGCTATCCGCAACGCCGATGGCCGCATCGAGGTGTTCGGCGTCGCCCCTGACGATAAGATATGGCATACCTGGCAGACATCGCCTAGCAACGGCTGGTGGTCGGAGTGGAGACGTATTAACTTTGCTATGCAAGCACAGCAGCAGACCAACTGGTGCTGGGCGGCGGTCTCAACCAGCGTCTCCGCCTTCTTTGATAATGCTACCACATGGACCCAGTGCCGGGTCGTTAACGGGGAGCTGGGGAGGACCGATTGCTGCACCCAGGGATCGAGCACCAACTGCAACGTACCCTGGTTCCTCGATAGGGCGCTGACACGTACCGGCAATCTCAGGTCCATGACGTCCGGCTCCCCCACCATGAACGATGTCCGTCAGGACGTCGACAACAACCGCCCGCTATGTGTCCGTATAGGCTGGTCCGGAGGTGGAGGTCATTTCGTGGCCATCGACGGATACAACAGCGACCTGGACATGGTGGCCGTGGACGATCCCTGGTTCGGAGCGTCTGACGTTGCTCTGAACGTGCTGCAGACCGCCTATCAGGGTACAGGTTCGACCACCCACCGTTACCGGGTGGAGCCTTAGGAGGTGATGATTTGTCCATTAAGATGCGAAAGGACCCCATAGAGGCCAAGGAGATGATGAGGACGAACCTCACAAAAATGATGGCCAAGCAGGCGTTCCGTACCCCCAACCTATCACGGTTGAGCAGGGAGCGCGCCGACCGCATCCCCGAAGTGCAGTCGGCCCTACCCACATACAACCTGGGGCTGGAAGACCTGGCGAGGGAGAGGGACATGAAACGGGCTAAGGAGGTCGGATGGCGTTACCTGCTCAAGGAGGATCAGGAGGTCATCGCCTCGGTGGACATCCTTACGAAACGGAACGAGCAGCCGGTCTTCGCTCAGACCAACGAAGGTCCATACGTCCGTGGGATCAGTAAAGCTTTAACGAGTGTGACGGAGACGGAAGTGGTCCAGAGGAAGGACTTCGAGGCCCGCGTCCTTACCATCCCGGCGCTGCGGATCGTAGCCCTATGGTTAAAGGACGATGACGGTAACGAGGACATCATCATGCCCATAGAACCGACCCCGCCGCCGCTGGTAGCGAACAAGGAGATGTCCGTAGAGGAGTTCCTGGAGGTGGTCGGCAAGCAGGCCGAGGAGCTGCTCGCGCTGTACACATCGGACGAGATGGGTGGATAGAGGAGAGCGCAGGCGCCACCGTTCGAACAGCCTTTCCCTGCATTCAGCCGAAGCTCTCGCGGGAAGTTCGTATGAACACCCTCCGCGAGGGCATCCAGACTACTGGTCGGAGCGATATTTTTTCACTAAGGATATATAGAACATGCGGCCAACAATTAATCATTCTCGCTCCAGAGAGTTGAGGAAAAGAACTGTGGGGGATTTCAATTGGTGACAGCTAAGACAATACTGAGGTTGGCAAATGACGGTAGCTCTGTCTTCGATGGTTCCAGCAAGGGCATCGATATAAAGGACTCGAGCAAGGTGCAGCTTCAAGGAGGCGCGGTCAGCTTTGACAGAGGGGGTCTGGAGTTCGCGGAGAGCCCCGATATCAAGGAGCTGAAATCGTTCACAATCAGTGCCAGCATCGCGCTGGACCGGATCGGGCCGCAGCGACAATCGGTCCTGGTCTCCCAGGACCCGGCCATAGAACTGTACGTGGAGCCTAATGGGCAGGTCGTAGGTTCTATCCACACCGAAGGAGGGCAGGTGGACATCCGCAGCGGGGACAAGCTGCTCCAGCCTGATAAGAGGTACGAGATCAGATTATGGAGGGACGACGCAGGGTCATTGGGGCTGGAGATCGACGGGCAGGTCGTGGGCTCACAGACCAATGTGGCACCGCCCAAGAAGATCGGGGCCAAAGGCATGGTCCTGGGCGCGGCCGTGGATGGGGGCAGCACCTTCAACGGCAAGATGTTCGATGTTCAGGTCAAGAACAAGGCGGTGACCGCGGCCCTGCTCAAAGAGAAGCAGGCCCTGGCCGACAAGATCAAGGCCGATTTCACGCAGAGGACGGGTCTCACCAAGGTCCACGTCCGCCTGCTTGTAGACGAAAGTGCTGCTCGACTGCAGCACATCAAGGACATCATGAACGCGGCTGGGGTGGAGCGCATCAACGATCTCGCTACGTTCCAGGTCACCAAGCCGGTGACCATGACGCCCAACATGGTGCTGGTGGGACCTCGGAAAGGTAAGGCGATCACCGATTGGAAGACGGTGCCGGACCGGTTCGTGATGGCCACGCCCGCCAAGAAGCAGGAGATGCTGGCCGCCATGCTGCCCAACCGCCATAGCGTAAAGGTGCTGCAGCGCAGTGCTACCATAGTACACGAGACCAGACCGGAGGAGGGAAGGGCAGTAACCCGAACAGGCACGATAGCCACCACGCGCAGCGGTGCGCTCGTCGGTCGGACCGTCCGGGGAGCGGCCGTGGGGCGCGCGGGCGTGGCGGTGGTCAGAGAGCCGTTGGATAGGATCGCAGATTCCGTCACCATCAGAGGGGAGGCCCTGGAGATACGGAGCCCAAAGATCCTAGAGACCCTCAAGGAGCCGCTGCCGTTCAAATGGCCCATCAGCACCAGCATACCTCCTCAGACGCTCGTTCTCCAGAACCTGCCAGTGAATAGCTCGGTGATCATAGCCGGAATCCTCGACCTGACGAACATAAAGCTTACGGTCGACTCACATGTGGAGACCCTGTACATCATCGCTGAGAGGATAGTGTGCGGGCCCAACGCCACTATCACCTGGAGCCGGCCGGGTGGGGCCACGCCGGCGAGGGCGGACGACCCCAACCTCAATGGCCGAGGGTGGAGCGGGGTGCAGACCAAGCCCGACTCCAGGGACGGCCTGGACGGCGGACATGGCAGCCCCGGCGGCACCGGGATCGCCGGACGCGCGGGGAACCACGCTCCCAAGCTCGAGATCTGGGTCAAGAGCATGGACGCCATCCCCACCATCGACCTGAACGGCGAAGGAGGGATCAAAGGAGGCCGCGGACAACGGGGCGGGAGCGGAGGCTCCGGCGGCAACGGCAGCGGCGGAAAACGCATCTGGGTCTTCGGCTGGACATGCGTCAGCGACCCCGGGGACGGCGGCAACGGCGGTTCCGGCGGCCCGGGAGGTCCGGGCGGTCCCGGAGGGCGTGGCGCCAACGGAGGCAAGATCACCATCGGCGTGCTCGAGGGAACCCTGGAATCCACCGTGACCAGCAGGTCCTTCAAGATCAAGAACCAGGGAGGCCCCCGGGGTCGGGGTGGGGACGGAGGCCCCGGCGGTCTTGGCGGCAGGGGAGGAGCCAGCGGGGCTGGGGAGACCTGCCGCGATGCCAAGAACGGCGTTCAGGGCGCCAACGGGCAGCCGGGGGCGGCGGGAGCGGACGGTAGCCGCGACGGGGACGATGGCGACATCACCTTCTTCGAGTTCACCGAGGAGGAATGGGAGGAGCAGCTCACGCGCCCGTGGATCACCGACATCGCTCCGGACGAGGTCTTCCCCGGAGACAAGCTCACCATCAAAGGGAGCGCTTTCACCACCGACGACCGCGTCGTCCTCGGTACCAGCGAGCTCACGCCGGCCGTCAACGCCGACGAGAGCATCTCCATCACTGTACCTATAAACGCCACGGGAGGATTAGCCGCGGTGTTCGTCCGCAGGAGCGACGGGGTGGTGAGCAACCGCATCAACGTAGGAATCAAACCACAGCTGGACCCTATCGCCAGAGCGCTGGTCCAGGGAGCGGAGGGCGAGGTGTCGGGGAGGGCCTTCAGCACTGGGGCCTCGGTGCTGGTCAACGGCGCCTCCATCCCCGCGACGGTGTCCACCGCTACAAGCCTCAAGTTCGTCATGCCGGGGACCGGCGGGATAGGAAGCTCTGGTGGCACGGTGGAGGTGCAGGTGCGGAACCCTGACGGGCGGGTGAGCAACATGCGAACGGTGTCCCTGCCCGGCATCCTGGAGATCCCCTTCACCTACGGAAAGCACAACCTAAGTTTCAGGAACTTCACCGATGGGATCCCCGACTGGAGCACCTATGAGGACACCTACGGTGCCGCAGAGGTATGGCACGAGCTCCTAGATCCCATCTTTGGACATCCCGTGCTCACCGCGGCCTTCTACGCCTTCTACCATTACTTCCTCAAGGGGGAGGCCAACGGCGGATTGGCCACGGGGTTCTGCACATCCATGAGCGCCATGGTGGCCGATAGACTGTGGCAGGGATTGGAGGACACCGTGACGCTGCAGAAGGGCCAGGTGCACAAGGCCCTTACGGCCATACACGGGCGGCTGCTCAGCAGGGAGGCGCTCCTGACCTTCCATGATCAGGGGCGGGAGGAGGCGGAAAGGATCGAGAGGTCGGCTCGGGAGATAGAGGCCACCTTTTTACGAGGTACGGACCGTCAGAACGCGCCTCTCCTCTTCTTCATACCATCGGGGGAGGTGTGGGACTCCGGGTACTTCGATAAGCTGGGACGCTCCCACTGCGTCATGCCCTACCGGTTCGTGTACCCGACCGGACGGCCCCTGCCGCAGCTGACGCCCGACGGCTCGTCCACCACCTCCGACCTCGACGGGGTGGAGATGTTCGTCTGGGACTGCAACAATCCGGTCACAACGACCTCCAAGGTCCGCTTCCGCCGTGATGGGAACAGGATATTGTACGACTACCTGCCCGACGGGACCAACCCGCAGTTCAATTTCGAGCAGGGGGTGACCCTGGGGATGATGACCAACGGAAGGTATCACCTGTCCGATGTGGACCTGCCCTTCAGTGGTCCGTTCGGACTCACCAGGTTCATCGTCGATTTCATCCTGTCCCCGGCGGACCTGCAGGTCACGAACGCCGAAGGCAAGAGGACAGGCACCTTCGGCGGCAAGATACTGAGCGAGATTCCAGGAAGTCATCCGTTGTACCTGATCAAAGGAGGATACATGCTGCCGCCGGGGGAGGCCTACGTGCGAAAGTTCGTGGGGACTGCCGGCGGCAAGTACACGTTCAACACCATCATGCCCGAGGGCATGTCCATCGCTTTGGAGAACGTGGACACGGTGGCGGGGCAGGAGGATTCCCTCTCCATCGGAGCGGACGGCACCCTGTTACGCTTCTCCCCGGCGGTGGAGAAGAGGGTGGACCTCTCCGTCTGCCGGATGGTAGGCGATCAGGCGAGAGCACTGACGGTCACCGGTGTGGGGGGCGGACCAGGCTCCGACATCGATATCGCTTCCTCTCCCGACCTCTCGCTCATACGAGTGGGGAACCAGGGGGCGGACCGCTCCAACATAGAGGTCCGGGCGTTCATGCTCGACAAGTCGACGGGCGCGAAGCTGAACCAGAATGTCCCGGGGCTGACGATCCCCAAGGACAACGACATGACCATAGCAGTCACCGACTGGAAGCGGCTGCAGCCATCGATCAGCATGGTGCCTTTCGAGTAGAGGGGGACGACGAAGGTCTACGCGGCCCCGAGGAAGTATCGGCCACGTTGACCACGAGGTAGGCGAGCAGACCGTGGCCCCTGCCTTTCCGTCATCTCCCCGGTCGATGCTCCCACCTCGCATCATCCGGAGAAGGTGGCTCTTTCACTGGAGATGCATATGGTCGTTTGCTGGGAATGTCCATTCCACATAAGCTGACAGAAATGGACGTAACTCTTTCCGACCCCCAGTTCTTTCAGCAGCAGTAAGTTTACAGGATAGCCGAGGTTCAGCTCCTCCATTCATACACGCCGCCCTGGCCATGGATGATACGCCCATTGTAAGATGCCTAGCGTGGACTTTATATCAGCCCGGTTGCAATTATTTCGGGAAACTATGGGGATCTTCGGAGCGAACGTGCCATTGCTGGTCGACCTGAACCTGTTGGGAGAGACGGTCCTAGCTATACTCATGGTAACGGCCCTCTTATTGGCCGCCGCTCATAAGGGGCACATTCACCATTACCTGATGCTGACCGTCTTCACAGTGGACCTGCTGGTGTTCAAGCCCATCATGTTCAGTCTCGCCTTCAACGGCTCGAACGGCCTCTTCCCCTGGGAAGGCTCTTCGATCCTCCTGCACCTCATCATCTCTTCCATCGTGGCTGCGCTGGGCCTCCTCGCCATCTATTTGGGGTTCAGGAAGGTGGTAAAGCGAGGAGGAAAGATGTTCATGCCCAAACAAGGTCGCGTGCACAGGATCGTCGGAGCTCTGTTCATCGCCCTCTGGTTGATCACTTACATCATAGGCCTGTTCATCTTCTACAGGGCATGGTACTGATGCTCGTATTTGGACGGTGCATATTAGTAAGAAAAAAATAGGGTAAGCTCGAATCGAAAATTGGTGTTCTCTTGAGACGCTTCCAGCCGACCCTCATCTCCCTGATGTTGTTGCTCGCATTGGTCTCGCTCTGGAGCGTCCCGGTATCGGCGGACGTGCCTATTCACACCCTTAGCACCACGACTTCTGGAGCTGATACGGTCCTGGTGATCACGGTCACACACCAGGACCCCACTACCTCCCACCGCATTGACCTTATCGAGGTCGAGGTGACCAACAGCACGGGTACGGACACATACATGGTCTCACCCCCGCCCGGGCTGCAACCGGTGACCTTCACAGTCACCTTCGATCTCGGCCCGATCACGGAGTTAAACACCATACGGTCCCGGGTCCACTGCAATGTCCATGGTTGGAGCGTCGTGGAGACGCTGACCTTGAACCCCCAGGCCGTTGTTCCCAGCTCACCGCGGGACCTTCAGGTGCGTGCCGGCGACGGCCAAGCTTCTCTGACCTGGCAGGTTCCCGCCGATGATGGGGGCTCCTCGGTGACGAACTATGTGGTCTATCGCGGGTCAAGCAGTGGTAATGAGAGCCTTCTCACAACCTTGGGGAACGTGCGTAACTACGTCGATACTGGCCTGAACAATAACGAGACCTATTTCTACAAGGTGAGCGCGATGAACGCCGCGGGGGAGAGCGCCCTATCAGAGGAGGTCAGCGTGATCCCTAATTTAGCCGCCCCCGACGGTATGGGCCAGACCCTCTTGATCGTGGCCGGCATCATAGTTGTTGTAATAATCATTTCAGCGGTGTACTTGATACAGACGCGTAGGAAATGAAGCTGGGCGGTCAGGACCTGAACGATCGCCGTGTGACACCTCACTCCTATAGGCAGATCCTTCTGGCAGCCGTGGCCATTTGCCGTCCAGATGCATCAAAGGAACCGATCGCGTTCCGCGACCATCACGGCGCTCCATGAACTATCAATATGATGTGTGCATTCGTTCAACAGCGATCGCTCGTTCCACCATATAAGAAAAAAAGGTGGAAGGTGCCTACATGTTCAGGCTCGCCGACGCCATCACCGACCCGTCCTGGGTCCAAATGAGATAGACGATGTACTTCCCATTCATCGCACCGCCGTTGGTGTTGGAGATCGTCAGATGGTCGCCTGGGCTGATCCTCCCGTCCCCTCCCAGGTCCGTGACCATCATGTTGTAGGGACCGACGGTGATGTTGCCCGACGGGGCCATTGCCACGGCGGCAGGGGTGGCACCATCGTGTTCGATGGTCACCTTGCAGTCGGTGAGATCGGTGTCCTTGCTGAACGAGCCGAAGGAGACCCTCATGGTGTCGTTGGAGACCTTCTCCGCAATGCCAAACCCACCGGACGGGGGCGGGGGGCTGTTGCTGCCTAGCTCCGTGACCATCACATAGACGACCGAGGATAGGACCACGGTGATAGCGACCAATAGGATGGTGGCGATGACCGGGGATACGCCGGAGCGCCCCATCCACTTGTTCATGATCTTCACATCCCTCCCTCTGGGCTGTTATCGTCTCATGCGTAAAAGAACTTATTTAATGGACCAAGCGCCTCACCGCCCATTCAGGTGTAGGGTGCTCTTGTCAAGGGTCTGAATCCTCCGACCCCCTTGCACACCGATATGATGATGGCGCTGGTGTAGGATGATCCTGAAATATCTGAAGGCTAGAGAGTGGGCACTGGTCATCATCATCACGGCCTTCATCGTGGTCCAGGTGTGGTTCGACCTGATGATCCCGGACCACATGTACGCGATCACCAACCTTATCCAGACCGGCGGCACGGTGGACCAGGTCATGAACGAGGGGTGGATGATGCTGGTCCTCGCATTCGGGAGCCTTCTGACAGCGCTGGCCATCGGCTACCTGGCAGCCTATGTCGCCACGTCCCTGTCCAAGCGCATCCGCTCTCTGGAGTTCAGTAGGGTGCAGTCGTTCTCCGCCGCCGAGGTCAACAGGTTCTCCACGGCAAGCCTGATCACTCGCGCGACCAACGATGTCACCCAGGTGCAGATGGCCGTGGCCATGGGCCTGCAGGTCATCATCAAGGCGCCGATCCTCGCGGGATGGGCCATCATCAAGATATCCGGAAAAAGCTGGCAGTGGACCACCGCCACGGCCGTGGCCATCATCGTGATGCTTGTGGTCATCTTTGTGCTGATGTATTTCGTGGTCCCGCGCTTCAAGAGGATCCAGTGGCTCACCGATGAGGTCAACCGGCACGTGAGGGAGAACCTAAAGGGCATTCGCGTCATCCGTGCGTACAACGCCGAGGACTATCAGGAGCAAAAGTTCGAGAAGGCCAACGAGGACCTCACGTCCAATAACCTGTTCACAGGCCGGGCGATGGCGCTGATGATGCCGGTAATGTCGGCAGTGATGAGCATGCTCTCCCTCTCCATATACTGGATAGGGGGCATCATCATCGCTGCCACTGTTGGTATAGGCTCGCAGATGCTGCTGTTCTCGGACATGATCACCTTCCTGGCGTACGCGATGCAGGTGGTCATGGGGTTCATGATGCTGGTCATCGTGTTCATCATACTACCCCGGGCGATGGTTGCCGCCAGGCGTATCGAGGAGATACTGGATACGGAGCCGTCGATCAAGGACGGGAACGTCACGGCATCGCCAGGACCGACGAACGGCGAGATAGTGTTCGACAGGGTGGGCTTCAAGTATCCGGGGGCATCCGATTACGTCCTGAAAGACATCAGCTTCAAAGCGGAGAAGGGTGAGACAATAGCGTTCATCGGCTCCACCGGGAGCGGGAAGAGCACCATAGTTAGCCTCATCATGCGCTCGTACGATGTCACCGAAGGGGCGATAAGGATCGATGGTGTGGATGTCCGTGACTACACTCTCAAGGCGCTCCATGGTAAGATCGGATACGTGCCGCAGAAGGCGAACCTGTTCTCCGGCACCATCGCCTCCAACGTCGCCTACGGCGATAGGACGTCTAAGAGCTTGGAAGAGGAAGTGAGGAAGGCGGTCGCGGTCGCCCAGTCCACGGATTTCGTGGAGAACATGGAGGGCGGTTACGACGCGGCCATAGCTCAGGGGGGAACCAACGTCTCCGGGGGTCAGAAGCAGCGGCTCTCCATCGCCCGTGCGGTGTTCAGACGGCCCGAGATATACATCTTCGATGACTCGTTCTCCGCGCTGGACTACAGGACGGACCGCATGCTCAGGAGCGCCCTGAAGAAGGAAACGGCGGATGTGACCAGCGTGATCGTCGCCCAGAGGGTCGGCACGATAATGGACGCTGACAAGATAGTCGTCCTGGACAATGGGTTCATCGCCGGGATCGGCAGGCATCAAGACCTTCTGGAAACCTGTCCCGTGTACAAGGAGATAGTCTACTCTCAGCTGTCCGAGGAGGAGGTCTGCAGATGATGCGCGGTGGTCCTCCAGGCGGTCATCCGGGCATGCACCAGGAGGCAAGGGCCAAGAGCTTCAAGGAGGCCTGGAGCAGGATGCTGGCCTACATGAGGCCGTACATACCGGCGATCATCTTGGCCTCAGTCCTTGTGACCATTGGCACCGTGTTCACGGTCATAGGGCCCGACAAGCTCAGCGAGATGACCGACCTCATCTTCGACGGTATGAGGAGCGGGTCTATCGACCTTACCGCGGTCGCGGGCATCGGAACGTTCCTGGTGACGATATACGTCATATCGGCGGTGCAGACCTACGGGCAGGGTTACATCGTGGCCACCGTGGTCCAGAAGTTGTCGAAGCGTCTCCGCACCGACATATCGGAGAAGATCAACCGCCTCCCGCTAAGGTACTTCGACAGGACCAGCTACGGTGACGTCCTCAGCCGGGCGACGAACGATGTGGACACCATCGGGCAGTCATTGAACCAGAGCATCGGCACGCTGATGAGCGCCTCCGCGCTGCTCATCGGAGCTTTGGTCATGATGCTCATCACCGATGTCACCATGACCGTGGCCGCGGTCCTCTCCGCGCTGGCCGGCTTCGGCCTGATGATCGTGATAATGACCAAGTCGCAGAAGTTCTTCAGACGCCAGCAGCTCTATCTGGGCAAGATAAACGGTTTTGTCGAGGAGATGTACACCGGGCACAACATCGTCAAGGCGTACAACGGCGAGGAGGCTGCACAGAGGGAGTTTAACTCCTTCAACGACGACCTCTTCGACAGCGCGTTCAAGTCCTTGTTCCTGTCGGGCATGATGATGCCCATCATGGGATTCATCGGCAACCTGGGTTACGTGGTGGTGTGCATCGTGGGCGCGGTGCAGGTCATCAACGGCGCCATATCCATCGGAACGATCGTCGCGTTCATCGTGTACGTGCGATTGTTCACGCAGCCCCTCACGCAGCTGGGACAGGCCATGACCAGCCTGCAGTCGGTGGCAGCGGCCTCGGAGCGCGTGTTCGAGTTCATTAACGAGCCGGAGCTGGAGAACGAGGACGATAAAAAATTGGTCCACAAGGACGTGAGAGGGGACGTGGAGTTCCGGAACGTGTTCTTCGGATACACGCCCGAGAAGGAGGTCATTCACAACTTCTCGGTCAAGGTCAGTGCCGGAGAGAAGGTGGCGATAGTCGGTCCCACCGGTGCAGGCAAGACCACGATAGTCAACCTCTTGATGAGGTTCTACGAGGTGAACTCGGGCGATATACTCATCGACGGCGTATCGACCAGACAGCTCACGAGGGAGAATGTGCACGACATGTTCTGCATGGTCCTACAGGACACCTGGCTCTTCCAGGGCACCATACGGGAGAACGTCGCCTACCGCAAGGAAGGCGTCACTGACGAGCAGGTGGAGAGCGCGTGCAAGGCAGTGGGCATCCATCACTTCATCAACACCCTTCCGGACGGTTACGATACCGTCCTCGACGACGAGTCCCAGATGTCCATCGGGCAGAGGCAGCAGCTGACCATCGCCCGCGCGGTGGTACAGAACGCACCCCTCCTTATACTGGACGAGGCCACCAGCTCCGTGGACACGAGGACGGAAAGGATCATCCAGAAGGCGATGAACGATCTAACGGTAGGAAGGACCTCCTTCATCATCGCCCACCGCCTCTCGACGATCAAGGATGCTGATGTTATCCTCGTCATGAGGGACGGAAGCATCGTGGAGAGCGGGAGCCACGATGAACTGCTGAGCCGGGGCGGATTCTACCGCGACCTCTACAACAGCCAGTTCGAGGAATGCGATTGAGCTCGACTCTAGAACGCCGCCTCAAAGGGCATTTAACATATCTCTGCCCCTCACTCGAGGGCAATAAATAAGGCTGTGACAGCGACGGTGACATAAGCACTTCGTTAGAGCTTCAGGTTCGAGAGCACTCATGGAAATGAGTATTTGTAACATGGAGGCAATCCCTACGACGGAGGATGCCAGTTGCCGTTCGGTCATGATATGAGAGGGGCGGGGATCACCCCGGCCTTTGAGAGGACGACCAGGATGATCAGGTGCCCCCGGTGCGGTCAAATGTTCTCCCTCTTCCAGTCGCGGGCCATCGCCTGCCAGGGGTGCAGGAAAGGTGCATTCGGCTGCCAGCTGGCCCGCTGCATCCGGTGCGATCACGAGTTCCCCCTGGAAGGTACGCTGGCAACGGACCGTGTGGACCAGAAGCTTCTTGCCGATTACATCAACAACGTCGTGGCCACGCACAATAGGAACATGGGTCGAAGCGACTCACGTTGACCTCTGAGCGTTCAGGGACATCATCGTGTGAAGATGACTTAGAGCGGCCGCTCCGGCTCTGTTGTGAGCTATGAACCAAAACGCGGCCAAGAAAGGTCGTACTGCCGACATAAACGATAAGAGGGGAGACGTGTTACATTTTGTCATAGTAACGTCTTACAGAAATAATGCAGAGAAAGTGGGAATGGAAATGCCTATCACAGATATCCTAGCTCATAACGCCTCCCTTTATGGTCACGAGGTCAGCCTGATCGAGATCAACCCCGAGATCACCGAGGTTCGAAGGAGCTGGAAGGACTACGAGCTGGTAGAGCTCAATCCGGAGAGAAAATACAGGAGACAGATGACCTGGCGGGAATTTGACGATAAAGCCAACCGACTTGCCAATTTCCTGATGGAGCGGGGCTTGGAAAAGGGGCACAAGGTCGGGATCCTCCTGATGAACTGCCTGGAATGGCTGCCGATCTACTTCGGCGTGTTGAAGACCGGCGCCCTGGCCGTTCCGCTCAACTACCGTTATACGGAGGACGAGATCAAATACTGTCTGGAGCTGGCCGAGTGTGATGTGCTGATCTTCGGGCCGGAGTTCATCGACCGGGTCGAGGCCATCCGTGAGCACATCCCCGAAGTGAAGATGCGATTGTTCGTGGGGCAGGACTGCCCGTCGTTTGCCGAGAACTACTACGCGCTCACCGCGTGCTGCTCCTCCATCGCACCCAAGGTCCCCATCACCGATGAGGACGACGCCGCCATATACTTCTCGTCCGGTACGACTGGCTTCCCCAAGGCCATCCTTCACACGCACCGCGGTCTTGTATCATCGTGCGAGGTGGAGATGGACCACCACGGGCAGAGGCGGGACGATAATTTCCTGTGCATCCCACCGCTCTACCACACCGGTGCGAAGATGCATTGGTTCGGGAGCTTCCTGTCCGGGAGCAAGGCCGTGCTGCTTCGCGGTGTCAATCCTGAATGGATATTGAAGGCCGTGTCCGAGGAGCAGATCACCATCGTCTGGCTCCTGGTGCCGTGGGCACAGGACATCCTGGATGCGATAGAGCACGGGGACGTGCGGCTGGAGGACTACCAGCTCGACCAGTGGAGGCTAATGCACATCGGCGCCCAACCGGTGCCGCCAAGCTTGATAAAGCGCTGGAAGGAGTATTTCCCTAGCCATGATTACGATACCGATTACGGCCTGTCCGAGTCCATCGGACCGGGCTGCGTCCATCTCGGTATCGAGAACATCCACAAGGTGGGGGCCATCGGAAAGGCCGGCTACAATTGGGAGCTGCAGATCGTGGATGAGGCCGGGCGGCCGGTGAAGCAGGGCGATGTGGGTGAGCTCTGTGTGAGAGGTTCGGGCGTTATGAAGTGCTACTACAACAACCCCGAGGCCACCGCCGAGGTCCTCAAGGACGGATGGCTGTACACGGGGGACATGGCACGAATGGACGAGGACGGTTTTGTCTTCCTTGTCGACCGCAAGAAGGACGTGATCATCACTGGGGGCGAGAACCTCTATCCTGTGCAGATCGAGGACTTTTTGCATACGCATCCCGCGATAAAGGACGTGGCCGTAATAGGTCTCCCCGACCACCGTCTGGGGGAGATCGCCGTGGCCATCATCGAGCTGAAGCCGAACGTGTCCTGCACCGAGGCCGAGATCATGCAGTTCTGCAACGCCCTGCCCCGCTACAAGCGCCCCCGCAGGATAATCTTTGAGAGGGTGCCCCGCAACCCCACAGGGAAGATCGAGAAGCCCCGTCTCCGTGAGAAGTACATCGGCGGCAGCCTGGTGGAGGCACAGACCAAGGAGACCTGAAGTCCTCTTGCGGTTCTTCACCATCTGTGGGGAAGATGCTCCCGCAGTCGCAGGTGATACATCGGGACCCCTCCTCGGGCACGATCTGTGGACATGGACCGATGAGAGACGATCACCCCTCTAGGCTTGGCAACAAGTTAGGATGTCAGATGAGGCGGTCAGACCTACCCCCTAGAACGGCCCCTTCCTTTCATCCCGCCTGGGGGGAATGATGGTCATGGGGATGGTGATGTGGTGCGAAACCCTGCCCGTCACGCTTCCCAGGAGGAAGCGCTCCACGCTCCCCAGCCCCCTGCTCCCCAGGATAACTTGATCATACCCCTTCCTCGCTTCGTCCAGTATCTCCTCGGCCGGGTTGCCTATGGCCTCGACCACATTGCATCTCATCCCTGCCGCGTCCAGTATCTCCCTGGCCCCCTTAAGGCGCTCCATCTCCGAGTCAGGGATGTCGTAGGGGATGTTCATCCTCTGCCCGGCGGAGGCCGGTGGGGTCCAGACAAAGATCAGAGTGATCGTCGCGTCCAACTTCTTCGCGATATCCACAGCATACCTTACTGCTTCTTCAGAGTACTTTGAACCATCTACGCAGACCAACAGCCTCTTCATGGGCACCTTTCCACACCTCCTTTTTCCGTTTAAAGATTGGGTAGATGGAGGGATATGAAAGGATTCTTTTTCGTTCCTTTCAGAGCGAAATATTGAATGAAGGTGAGCGATAAAAACGGGGGACCGAGAGCGGTCCCCGTGCATACCTAGGCGGTCCAGCATATCGACGGACGGCGGAGTGAGGAGAACGGCGCCGCAGTATCATCCACCGGCCGCGCCCTGGTGGCATATGGCCTCGCTCAGGTCGAACAGGCGACCTGCCGCCTCCATGTCCTTGGACCTTCTGGACGTCCGCGCCACCTTGCATTTGTAGAAATATTCGCCACTGACGTTTGCCACCTCCTCGGATGTGGCCAGATACACCGCTGTCCGGCAGCCCTGTTCCGGGGTCTGGAAGAGGGGCTTCAACATCTTGACGAGGGACCTTCCGAAACCCGTGTCCCGGTCAACGCCCATCTGTGTGGCCACGGCGCCGGGATGACAGGCATTGACGGTGACCCTGCTCCCCCTATCCCTCAACCTCAACGCCAGCTCCCTGGTGAAGTAGAGGTTGGCCAGCTTCGATTGCCCGTACGACCTGATAACATTGTACCGCAGCTGGAGGTTTATGTCGTCGAAGTGGACCCTCCCCATCTTATGGGCGCCGGAGCTGTAGATCACGATGCGGCCGGATCCCGACCTCTCCAGGAGGTCCAGGAGCGATGTGGTCAACAGAAAATGCCCTATGTGGTTCACCCCGAACTGAAGCTCCAGGCCATCCATGGTCTCCCGCCTGTCCAGGGTGATCACGCCCGCGTTGTTGATGAGGACATCCAGTTTATCGAACCTCTCCCTGAAGCTACTGACGAAACTTCGGATCGAGGCCATGCTGCCAAGGTCGCACAGCATGAGGTCGACCCTGCGTCCGGCAACTCCGGTTATCTCCTCGTAGGCGGCCCTGCCTCTGGCCTGGTCACGGCAGAGCATCACCACATGAAACCCCATGTCCGCCAGGATCGCAGTGGACGCCTTTCCCATACCCGAATTGGCCCCGGTTATCAATGCGATCTTTCCGGTCTCACCGCTGAACACGCCTCCGCATCCTTGTCCAGACGTATATATCTCAGGGTCTGGACCACAGATCAAAAAATGGGGTCGAAGGCGCCGCGAGGTCCTCCCTCACAGCACCTTGGTGCCTACCTTTGGCTTGGGGGTCTTCACGACCAGGAACCGGAAGTCCATGTCTCCAGGATTGATGAGGCGGTGCGGTATCTTGGCCGGGGATTCTATGATCATGTCCTTGGAGACGGTAGCGGTCTCCTCCCCTATCTCCACCATGCCCTCTCCCTCCAGGATGTAGAAGAAGACATCGACCGGAGTGATGTGCTTCTTCAGGGATTCTCCTGGCCTCAGGAGGATATGGACGCACTGGGCCAGGTCATGATCGTAGATGGTCTTGGCGCTCACTTTGTGTGGATTGGGGCGGTCCTCGTGATCGGAAATCTTGGTGACCTTCATATGTTCATCTCCTCTGTTCTCATTTCTTCCATGCTGTGGTGTGATATTGTTTTTTCCTTGGCTACTAAGTGGTCGGTCTTGGTCGAGAACACCTCTCACCACACTATCTCTTTTTACGATAGGAATGACTCTCTGTGCATCGGCATCTCATCAACCGTGACGTAGGGTCAAAAGGTCTTTTTTCTTGAGGATATGAAGCCCCTTACCATTGACACGGCCTTGTAGGGCGTGTACCGGTCGAGGACATTGATCACTATCAGCGTCACCAGGGCGTAAGTCCCCAGTAGGATGAACATGGAGTAGAGGTCGGGAGTCGGGAACAGCACGGTCCTGACCAGTGCCGTGGAACCGATGGAGCATATGATCAGGGCCAGGGGGTAGACCAATGGAGCATAGGCCTCCCAGACGCCGATGGTCAATATCTTCTTGACCGAGTTTATGAAGAGGAACAGCACCGGGAAGCAGCTGAAGGCAACGGCCAGGGATACGCCTACTAGGCCGTAATTATCCATCAGGGGGTAGATCAACGTGAAGAGGATTATCACCTGTATGAACTGGAGCATGGAATGTAGGCGGGGCTTCCCCACGGCCAAGAAGAGGGCTGCGGAGGTCTCCTCCAATCCCCGCACCAGGCCCCACCACGCCAGTATCTGGATGAGAGGTATGATGGGGGCCCAATTGCTACCCAGGAACACTAGGGTGATCTCCGGCGCCAGGGATACCAAGAGACCGGTCAGGACAAAGGAGATCAGCGCGGTCAGCTCCAGCGTTCTAAGGAAGAGGGCCTTGAGCTGCGCCAGGTCGTCCTGGATCTTGGAGTAGACCGGAAACGCCACCTGCGAAATGATCTGGCTGATCTCGGTGGATGGTGTGTTGGACAGCCCATAGGCCATCTGATAGAGCCCCAGCGCGGTGATGCCCAGGACCTTGCCCACGATTATGTCGTCACCCTGTATAAGGAGGAACACCAGGATGGAGGACGCCATTATCCAGATGCCATAGCTGGATAGGCCACGGACCTTCTTAAGATCAAAGTTGAACCGTGGACGGTAAGGATGTATGATGTAGCTCATTATCATGAGGATCAGGTCCTTGGCAATGATGCCGAAGACCAGGGCCCAAACGTTTTGGAAGATGAGGACGGCAGTTATGCTCACGATGAACTCTGTCGCCACCCCACTGAGCTTGAAAAGGTATTGTTTGCGGAAATCCAGGTTCTTGAGGAATAATATGGTGCCCAGGTTGGTGAACCCCTGGAAAATGAGGGTAATGCCTACGACCTGGAGCACTGGGGCGGCCTCGGGCGTGGCAAAGAAGTCGGCGATGTAAGGGGCGAAGAGGAACAGGACGATGAACAGGACAAAACCCCGTACTACCAGCAGCGTCCAAGCTGCGTTGAGGTCCTCGGTGATGTCGGTCTTCTTCTGCACCAGGGCCTGCTGGAAGCCGGTCTGTGAGAAGACGTCCAGGGCGTAGAGGGTGAGCAGGGCGATGTCCAATATGCCAAAGTCCGAAGGTAGCAGGAGACGGGCGAGGATGACCAGGCGGGTCAGTACGAGGATCTGCTGGAGGGAGTTGATGCCGAAGGACCACATAGTGCCCAAGAGCATCTTACCGTCAACTCTCTGCCTCCCGGGAGGGTCCGGGTCAGTGATGTTACCATCTCCTGAAGATGGCGCTGCCAGCATTCCTTCGGACAGACCGATGCGCTCCCCTCCACCTATTAGTCTCGCCAACTCTAATAGGTTCGGCCTTGGGGGAAGAACCGGCATCCTCAATAGGATTATACCTCTCCAGGAGCATAACGCTACCATGGTCGGGATCGAGCGTCCGGTCTTGGAGCGTTCCCATATCGCCCCCTGCGGGATGAACTGCGCCCTGTGCTTGGGGTACCAGCGGACCAAGAACAAGTGCCCAGGGTGCTGGGGAGACGATCCTAATAAGCCCGATCACTGTCGATTGTGCACCATCATCAACTGCCCTACCATCAGTGCCAACAGCTCCCATTTCTGTTACGAGTGCAGCAAGGTCCCCTGCAGGAGATTAAAGCAGCTGGACGCCCGCTACCGCACCAAATACGAGATGAGCATGATGGAGAACCTGGAAGAGATAAGGGAGCAAGGTGTGGACAACTTCCTGGCCCACCAGGCCGAACGGTACACGTGCCCGGCATGCCATGGTCTGCTGTGCGTGCATCGCCCTCAATGCCTTACCTGCGGTTGGACCAGGGACGTACCTGCGGCCAAGACCAAGCAGCCCAGAAAAGCTCCTTGATGATAGCACCCCTCAGGCTCCTCATGTCCAGTAGAATCAAGCACCGCCACGGAAAGGAGTGGGATCGGAGAAGGCGCTCGCCCCGTGCCGAGGCGTGGGCAGCTCTCCTTTAGATTAACCTTGAGGCCCATATCGGGGACATGAAGCGGGTCGCGCTTATCGTCGAGGGGTTCCAGAGGTCCATGCCTGGGCAGGCGGAGCAGCTGCTGAAGTGGTATTGGGGAGCGGTCTCGGGCATGAGGGACATCCTGAGGAGGGACTACGGATACTCCCCGGAGAACACCATCCTCATGTTCCAAGATATGAACGCCGGGCCGGACATATCAATGCTGTCCACCAAGGTGAACGTGGAGAAGGAGCTGTCCCGTCTGGCATCCACCCTGGAGGAGGACGACGAGCTGTTCTGCTTCTTCGTGGACCATGGACACTTCGATGGATCCTCCTCCCACTTCCAGCTCCAGGACGGCACCATCACCGACACCAGGATGAACGAGCTGGCCGGAAAGATAAGGGCCAGATCGCAGGTTTGGGTGTTCACCCAGTGCCAGAGCGGAGGTTTCGCCGAGAAGATGGGCGCTCCAGGGAGGATCGTCATGTCCTCGACCATGCGCAGCGAGAACAACCGCGAGGCGTTTGCGGAACCATGCAGGGACGCCCTCGCCTGGCCCGCGGGAAAGGAGGCACCCCCGTCAGTGGTCCAAAGCTACGAGGCCGCGCTAGAGAACGTATGGCGCATATTCAGAGAGGGGCAGAGGAGAGGGGAGCCTTTGCAGGAGCACTGCCTATTGAACGTGGGCTCGAAGGCAGAGTACGGTAAACACTTCAAGCTATCCAGCATAAATGGGGCCATCGCCGTTCCCGGGCAGGAGTTCCACATCCGGTTCCCGGTGGTGAGCGCTGACAACCCTCAGATTAAGGAGGGGACGACCATCCTCGTGAGGTACGAGATCCTCAATCCCACTCCCCGCGAGATACGCTTCGGTCCGGCCGGGGTCTTCGTGGCGTGCCGCGGACCGGGGGACGAGAACAGGGACTTCGGACACGTCCCCAACCTGGCGATATCTCCCCGCGCGAGCTTCCTGTTCGAAGCACGGACGAAGCTCGACAAGACCGGACAGTGGTCCTTCTGGCCGGCCTTCCAGAAGGACGGGAGATGGGGCCCGAAGTTATTCGAGACCAGGGTCCCGGTGCCCGTCTCCCTCCCCCTCAGCGACGCATATCAGCGAAAGCTCGGTGACCGGAAGAACCTGTCCTCTGTGAGCTCGGGCGGCCGAACCCTATCACTCAACGCGTACTGGCCTTACCATACGGAAAGAAGGCCGAGAGCAGGTGATGAGATTACCTTCATGCTCCTCGGGGTCGAAGGGATGAAGGGTGGTTATCTAACGATGACCGGCCCTGGGAAGGGGTTGAGGGTTGAGCTGAGGCCCTATGCGGTCGCGGGCATAGGAACCGCCCTGGAGGGAACGACAAGCCCTCTGACCGCAGGGGATTGGAACCTGGACGCTTTTGCGGACTCTGGAAGGGGGATGACCGGTGCGGGCATCAAGACCCAGTTGACAGTGGGCTGAACTTCCTGGCGGGTAATATCTCAGGAACGTTCGAATGAACGCCCATCGAGGTTCAGCCGGTCGCAGACCTCCTGACCAGAGAGTGTGACGGGACGATCCGCCGATGCTTCAAAGGTCCTGAGCGATACAAACCAAGTTAATTATCCCACATGTGGCACTTTTTATCTCCTGGTGATGACCACGCCCGAATACGTCATACTGTCGCGGTTGACGGCCGATGGCCGTAAGACCCTGAGGAGCAACCCGGAACGACTGCTGGAGGTAAACGAGGAGATCGATGCCATGGGAGCTAAGGTGATGAGGCAATACGCTCTCCTCGGGAAGTACGATTTCCTGACCATCCTGGAGGCGCCCAACAACGAGACGGTGGCAAAGCTGATGGTCGAGCTAGGGGCCAGGGGGAGCTTGGAGACCGTAACCTTCGCCGCCATGAACGTGGATGACTTCCTGGCATCACTGAAGTAGGCGCCTGCAGGAATAAAGTGTGTGAGTGATCAACGCTCTCCAGCACAACGATGAGCGATCGGACCGCCTCGGCGGTGTCACCTTCAGGTCTCACTCAGCGTACCCCTGCCTATGCCCGGTCGGAGGCGATCACCTTGGAGATGATGAACCATCCACGCTCTGAAGGTTCGTTATTTAGATGTGATGGATGGACAACGGGGCGCAAGAGCATGGGGATGGCCATCTGGTGGCATGCCAACGTTCCGGCGCGGATCAAAGTCAGCATATAGGTGATCATAATCACGTTAACATGTCCAGGATGTATTCATTTTGCGATCGAACGAAACTTTTTTTATGAGTATTCGGTTCCGACCTCATCGAGGTCAAAGAGGATCCTTCTAGATGATAAGGTTCGACGGCAAGGTTCTGATCATTGGCTACGGATCGGTAGCGCGGTGTACCCTCCCCATTCTTCTGGAGCACATCCAGATTCCACATGAGAACATAACCATAATCGACTTTGAGGACAAGAGGGCCGCTTTGAAGAAATGGACGGACAGAGGCATCACGTTCCTCCAGAAGCGGATAACACCGGAGAACATAGATGATGTCCTTTCGGAGCACCTGTCGCCTGGATGTCTCCTGATTGACCTGTCGTGGAACATCGATGCTAGCACCATAATCAAGTGGTGCCATGACACCGAGGTGCTGTACATCAATACCTCGGTGGAGATATGGGACTCCCTAGCGGAGATCGAATCCAAGGACCCGGTGGAGAAATCGCTGTACCATCGGCAGCTGGGACTCCGGGAATTGGCCAAGGACTGGGAGGGGGGAACCACCGCGATCGTGGACCACGGAGCCAATCCCGGCCTCATCACTCATTTTGTGAAGCAGGCCCTCGCCGATATCTCCGAGAGGATGATAGCTGATAAGAAGGTCAGCATGGAGGAGGCTACGCATCTGAGGGAACTGGTGGGGAGCCGCCGCTTCGCGGAGCTGGCCATGTTCCTGAACATCAAGGTCATCCATTGCTCCGAAAGGGATACCCAGATTACCAGCAACCCTAAGAAGGTGGGAGAGTTCGTGGGCACGTGGAGCATCGAAGGTCTGAGGGAGGAGGGTACGGCCCCTGCAGAGCTGGGCTGGGGAACTCACGAGAGAATATTGCCGCCCCTGGCCTTTGTACCATCTTTCGGTCCCAAGAACCAGATCATGCTCGCGCAGATGGGGATGAACACCTGGGTAAGGTCCTGGGTCCCAGACTGCGAGATCGTGGGAATGGCCATAAGGCACGGGGAGGCCTTCGGCCTATCGGACGCGCTCACCGTCTGGAACGATGGCACGCCTGTCTACCGGCCTACCGTACATTATGCCTACATGCCCTGCGATGACACTATGGTGTCGCTGCACGAGCTGCGGTGCAGGAACTATGAGATGCAGCCTAAGCTGAGGATCCTTGAGGACGAGGAGATCGTGAGCGGAGCGGACATACTCGGCGCCCTGCTGATGGGCCATGAGTATGGGTCCTGGTGGTGCGGCAGCATTCTCACCGTGGACGAGGCCAGGAGGCTCGCGCCAGGGCAGAACGCCACCACTGTTCAGGTGGCCTTGGGCGTGGTATCCGCGTTGATGTGGATGATCGAGAACCCCCGGGAGGGATTATGCACACCAGAGGACCTTCCCCATGACTACGTCCTGAGGATATCCATGCCATACCTTGGAAGGTTCATATCCGCGCCGTCGGACTGGAACCCCTTGAAGAACCGGAAGGTGTACTTCAAGGAGAATCCCGCCAACCATCATGATGATGATAT
Organism: Methanomassiliicoccus sp.; assembly: GCA_012719175.1. Lineage (NCBI taxonomy): Archaea > Methanobacteriati > Thermoplasmatota > Thermoplasmata > Methanomassiliicoccales > Methanomassiliicoccaceae > Methanomassiliicoccus > Methanomassiliicoccus sp. The sequence goes on along the minus strand of JAAYAX010000013.1, from coordinate 147,876 downwards.
GTGGCAGTTCAGCAATTTCCTCTTCGTCCCCTGAACCTACCGCTTGAAGGTCCGATCGGGGATGATCTTTAAAGCGGAGGGATGAAACGGCTCATTGTCAATCCACGATGAACTCCACGTCGTTGGCCTTCTTCTTACCGGCCAATGTACGCGATATCATGCCTGCCTCCATCCAACCAGCGCTCATCACACCGGCGGGAACCAGGCAGTTGGCGGACATCCCGCAGTCACAATAACGGTTAACGATCTTACTTGCCTTCTTGTCCGTGAGGTCCATGATGGTTAACCTCTCAACGCCCTGAGAGAACTCCTTCACATTGATGCAGTCGGTTTCGATAGTGCATCTGAAGTCCCCCTCCTCCGTACTGTCCACGGTTATGTGATGGGTCTTGCCACAGAGCCTCATGTTGACCTTGACCTTCGCTGTTATCTTACCATCTCCCCTAGTGCAATTTGAACGCCGTCCAAGAGCCCGGAGGAGCGATAAAAAGTCTTCACCTAACCACCACACTGATGCGTCACCATTACCGCAGGCAAGTCCAAAGGAGATACTATCGTTCGACATGCCCGGAGCGAACATGCAGGGTCCTACCGCATAAGGTCACATCGAACGATGACCGGACTTCCTATATGGATCTCTGAACGCTCGCTTTAAGAATTGTCGAGGTCATCCCCGGATGGATAAGATGGCCGAACCGAACATCGAGAACGAGCTGGAGAAGATGGCGAGGGAGAGCGGTGCCAACGCCTTCGTGCGCATGGACACATCGCAGGTCGTTACAGCCCACTGGGTGCGGCTCCGGTGTCAGTTCGGGTGCAAGTATTATGGCACGCGGTTGACCTGCCCACCATACAGCCCCACACCGGAGGATACCCGAAAGGTCCTGGACGAGTACAGGACCGCATACCTCATCCGTTACGAGGGCTTCCTGGACTGTGAAACCTATCCGCCTCAGAACCTTCACGGTGCCATCAAGAAGATGAGCGTGAAGGCCTGTGACGCAGGTTTCGACATGGAGAGGCACGCGTTCCTATCTGGCTATTATAAGGCATATCTATACGGGGCCCATCGGTGCTACCGGTGCGAGAAATGCGTCCTAGAGGATGGCCAGTCCAAGTGCAGGTTCCCCGTGAAGGCGAGGCCATCGCTGGAGGCGGCGGGGATAGACGTGTTCGCCACCGCGAAGAATGCGGGGATACCGACGAGGGTCATTCAGGACAAGAACGTGACATCACCAGAGCAGCTTCCTACGTTCATGTTGCTCCTGCTCGAATGACGTTAGGAGAGGGTCACCAGAGGAGGCCGCGTTTTTAGTGGCCAAGACCCCATCGTATCACCTTAAGATGGCTGGTCTGGGATAAAGGGAGGCCGGATCGCCGCTCATGCCCCTCTCTCGTCCAGCTCTCTCAGCCTATTCAGGGCGGCCTCAGGACCCACGAACAGCTCCTCGTCCACGATCAGGACCGGAAGGGCCTTCCTGACCGCATGGTAGGCGCTGTAATAGGCCACAAGGTTCTCGTTCTCCTTGAGGGTGCAATCGTAATAGTGGACCTTGTCGACGAACTGGGACGGCATCTTCTTTTTCACTAGATCACAGAATTTGCAGCCCGGACTGGTGAACATTATCATTTCCATGGTCTCACTCAGAATGTGCTACGGGGGAAATGCTGGATGTCCATATACTTTATGTCAGGAACTGAGAAATAGCGCGAAAAGTCGACGTACTTCCGACGTCAGCGTCACCAAGCTTCCTGAGGTGCGTAAGGGTCCATCATGGGCTTCAGGGCTCTGACCTCCTGGTCTAAAGGATAGAGGCCCGCACCCCTGGGTATCAAGTTCTATATCCCACGAACATCATGCCAGGGACGAAACGGCGGATTTTTATGAAGATCGCGATGATCGGGAAAGGCCATGTGGGAACAGCCCTTGGCGCCGGTTTAACAAGAGCGGGCCATGATGTCAAATATGGCCATAGGGCTCCTAACGCCAGGCCTCAGAAGGTTGCGGAGTGGGGCGAGCTGGTGATAATGGCCGTGCCCTATAACCAACTGGGCAACGTCACCATGGAGCTAAAGGACGTGGTGGACGATAAGGTTGTCATCGACGTGACCAACTGCCTGGACCCCCATGGAGATCTGGCCATCGGCTTCAGCACCTCGGGGGCGGAGCAGATCCAGAAAGCGCTTCCCCTGGCCAAGGTGGTGAAGGCCTTTAACACGGTGTTCGCACAGAACCAGAGCACAGGCCGCATAGGAGATGCCACGCTCGCAGCGTTCGTGGCGGGTGACGATGCCGAGGCCAAGCAGACGGTCATGTCCCTGGCAGGTGAGATCGGGTTCGAGCCCGTGGACTGTGGCCCGCTCACATCAGCAAGGTTCCTGGAGCCCATGGGGATGCAGCTGATCAAGCTGGGCTACGGCATGCAGATGGGGCTTTCGATCGGGTACTGCCTGGCCCGAGAATGATGCTCGTGCCGGCGGTCATCTGTCCTTGAAGGGTGTCGAGGACTTTCGGTAGCACCATGCTTGCTGCAGGGCAGATCCCCTATGGCCGATGGCGGTCAGATGCACGCAGCCTCGCCCCCCTAACCTTTCCTTTTCCTCGTACCGATGAAGACCAGACCTCCCACTATCGCTACTCCCACAACGCCGACCACTGCTAGCATGGTAAGATCATTTTTCAAGGGGGGATCTTCCAGGTTAGTGCCACTGCCTACAGTGAACTCGGCCTCGTTGATAAGGACGTTTCCAGAGGAATCCCTCGCTTTCACCATCAGCGTGTGCTCCCCATCCTCAAGCCCGCTCAACAACACCGAGGTGGCATTGGCATCGATCCCCACGTAGTCACCGCCGTCCAGAGAGTACTCCAACTGGACTATCGGTGCTGTGGAGGTCACGGTGAACCTGATGGTGATGTTGCCGTCATCGGAGTTAGCCCCAGAGTTCTGGAAGACCACTCCCGGGACACCGTCAACTATGCTGATGGTGGTCTTCTTGATGGGCTCGCTGTTGCCGGTCTTGTCGACGGCAAAGTATTCCACCAGGTGCTCCCCGTCGATGGTCAGACCCACCACTCCCGTGTAATTGGTCCACTCTGAACCGTCCACCCGGTACGATGTATGGTCTATCCCGGACGCGGCATCCGTGCTGTTCAACGTGAACGTGGCGGAACCGGAGTAAGCACCGTTCTGGAGGTCTCCGCTGATGTCGATCGTGCTCTCCGGGGGCGTACCGTCGAGGACCGTCCAGCTATCCGCGATCCCGCGCCAGGACTCCGATCCGCCGTTGATGTCATATCCTTTGGTGAAGAACTCGTAGGTGCCGTCCTGGATTGCATTGAACGTTATGGGGCTGGATGTGAACTTCCCCTGGGGGTTCTGCACGTTCGCATACTTTGTCCACTGGTCTGTTCCGACGATGCGGTAGTACAGGTCCACATACTGGAACTTGGCGATCTCGGGATCGTTGTGGCTCCAGGGGATCGTGAAGTTCTTTACCTGCTCATAGACGGGCAGGGGGTCGACATGGGTCATCAACGGCACATCGTCGCTGGGCCCGGTCCCAGTGACCACCACATCATCGATGAAGACGCCCTCCTTCATGCCCGTGGAACCCTGTGGGCTGGTCCGGACGCCGTAGGCGGCGAAGGCATCTGCTCTGTCCCCGCCTTCGGGCGGAACCGTTCCTGAAACGAACTCGAAGCCCACCCAGGTAGCGACATTAGGTATGGTTACGGTCTGTTCTAACCACGTCTTGGCCGAGGCCTGCTCGTAGGTGTTGGTCCACAGGACGTGCTTCGACAGCACGCCGTTGTTGGTGGTGTAGTAGATGACATTGAGGAAATCGTAGCCAACGTAGCTACCGCCGTCAGGCTGCCTCGCGTCCGAGTGACCGGTGTCCGAGTAGAACCAGAAGGTCATGGTGATCGCATCATAGTAGCTGGCGCCCACCAGCTCCCGGCGCATGATGGAATCCATGTCGGTGTCATAACGAAGCACCAGCTTGGAAGGGTCGGCCGGGGCTTGAAGGGAGGTGATGTTACCGTTATAGGGGCGCAGCCCTGTGCTATTGATGTAGTGAGTATTGTAGCCCTGACGTGCACACCAGGCCGAATGAGTGCCGCCGTGCGCCTCGTGCATGTTGCGGCACCAGACATCATAGCTGGAATCAAGGTTCTGGTCGCTCTTATGCCACCGATAGTGCCACTCCTCGAATGTAGGCTCCTCCACTTCTTCAGTAAAGAACACGTATTCCCCGTCCGTCGCAGCCGATGTGTTCATCGGCACCACGGACATGATCATGAGAAAACCCAGCATCAGGGCGGATATGACCATTAACCTCTCACATCTCATCTTGAACACCCTTCCACAAAAAGCCCATTCTCAAATAACTTACGGTCTTGATGCAAGCTCCATGGGCACTGGTAGGATTTATAATGAACGATTGTTTAGATGCCTATGGAGATTACGAACCGTACTGATGTGTTAGCCAGGCCATTGCCAAAGTTCTCATACAGCCCGCTACACCTTCTCTACATTCATAATCAATAATCGTCGAGAACGATGTTCTGGGGTTACTTCGACCTGGTGAAAGAACAAAGCTCACGTAATGACTAACAATAGAGCATAAATCGGCAAGGATACTGATATATAGAACGTGAAAATATTCCATTAAGCCTTCCATAAGGCTGTCCTGCCAGTCCATCCTATGAATATATTATGAAAAATGATAATATTTTATATCGAGAACAGATACATAACAAACATGGAATCGACTGAGGAGGTCAAGCTCCGGAACCTAAGACGGTTCAACGCCGTGATGGCAGCAGTACATTTCTTGCAAGGTATTCTGATATTGGTCCTGTCGAACAACGTAACGTTGCCCATCAAGACCTATTATCTCAACTTTGACACCGTCACGCAGTCGTTGGTACCTACAGCTCAAACCCTCTATGATCTGCCGATCGCGCCAATGATCGCCCTGTTCTTCTTCATCTGCGCCACGGACCACTTCCTCCTGGCCGGACCCTTGAGGAAGTGGTACGAGGAGAACCTGAGGAACCACATCAACAAGGCCCGCTGGTACGAGTACGCTCTCAGCGCATCTGTGATGATCGTGGTCGTGGCCATGCTCGTGGGCATCTACGAGGTCGTGGCACTGATGGGTGTGTTCGCTCTAACCGCTGTCATGAACCTGTTCGGGCTGACCATGGAGCAGTACAACCAGAAGTCTGAGAAGGTCAACTGGACATCGTTCATCTTCGGCTCCTTCGCCGGCATCGTTCCCTGGATAGGAATCGCGATATACCTGGCGGGGGCAGGATCGTCCTCTGGTGGAAGTGTCCCGGACTTTGTCTACTGGATCTTCGTCAGCATCGGTGTGTTCTTCTTCAGCTTCGCCATCAATATGGTGCTTCAGTATAAGCGGGTAGGGAAATGGAAGGACTACCTCTACGGCGAGAAAGTTTACATCATCCTCAGCCTGGTGGCCAAGAGCCTTCTGGCATGGCAGGTGTTCGCCGGTACTCTGAGGCCGCTGTGAGGGTCGGAAATCAGCTGAAAAGAACAGCGGGTGAGAATTGACCGCACAGGAGGGGCGAGAGCGAGAGCATCCCCAACCGTATCGAGCCCCGTCCTGAAGGATCCCCCGGCAACGACCATCGCCGGGACCCCACACCTGCCGCCCTACAACGGGCGGCAGTATTTTTTTATTAAATCTCGGAGAAGAGACACGTATACAATCGCGTTCAGGACATCTCTCTCCAATCGCAGGAATCGGTGACACCTACCTCCAGAATGCCCTCGGGGAAAGGCTGGAAGAAGGTCTGGGCTGCCAGGTACTCATTGCCGAAACGGATGATGTATGACCGCATCAAGTTCAGGCAGACGCTGAGAGGTATCCTCGCGTCCTTGTACATCTGCAGGCTCTGCAGGAAGAACGCCTTCTCCGGAGGCCTCAAATGCGTGGAAAAGTAACCAAGGCAGTGCATGAGGACGTTGATGGGGCTGGTGCACCTCGGAGGTTTGGAGAGCGCGTCCCTAAGGTGCGATCGATAATCCTGCACCATATCCGTCGTTGACAGCCGGTTGCGGTTGGCGACGACATTACCGAGATACCTCAGCTCCTTTTGATTGTACATCATCAACAGGAACTTGTTACGGGTGTGGAAGTCCACAAGGTCAGCGATACCGCCGTCCCCGGTCAACTCCCGGAACCTTCTCAGGGTGAACGCACGAGTAAGGAAATGCTCCCCCAGCTTGATGTTGCGCAATCAAGCTTCATCCTCTACCGGGATGCCCTGCAGGCGCTCCCGAACCCTCTCCCCGAACATCCCCGCACCTCTCTCAGTGGGAGCGGCATTATCCTTGTCAGGGTAGATGCGAACGTCATATGCGCCGCAGGAAGGGGAGCGGCTCTTGAGTATGAACCCTTCCACCTCCCCCAGCTGATCGAGGAAGCCGTCTGTGAAGGAGATCATGGACGCGGTCACATCACGGCCGGTCGAGGGCTGGACGAGGTGACGTCCCCCTCCCCTGACAACGATCCTGATGGGGTCCCGGGGAACCCCCAGACCGATGCCCACCTCCGGGCACACCGGAACCAGGTCGACGTGGTCCTGGAGCCGGCGGACGAACTCAGAACCTATAGAGTCGCCATTGTAGCGGCAGTGATCGAGCTCGATGCAGCGGCTTATGCCGATGCGGGGACGGGGATAGGACAATGCTGTGGACATTCACTACCCGTCCTTGACGTTGTCTTCACCTCTCACCTCCACTCCCACTTCGTTGTGCCTCAGGAACCCCGGGGTGAACGGGCTGTTGTACCGCATCAGGAACGGCCTTCCTATCACGACCACCCCCTTCTCCTTCAGCACATTCAGGAGCGTACCTTCATTCTCCAAAACATCACGCAGATATGCCTTTCCACCGAATCGGATGGTGGCCACATAGCGGGCCGATATGGCGGAGAGCTTCACACGAGGATCAAGTGGCCTTGGTGCGTTCGCGATATCGGTCCCCGGCGGAAGGACGAACGAGAATCCCTCGGAATCACTTAGCACCGGAGCGGTCATCTCCAGCCTCTGCCCTGATGCGGGTGAGATCACTGGAGCGGTCATCGCTAGTTTTCCCTTGGCCTCGTTATTGCCCGTGATGTACCTGAACAGCAGGGAGAATGCAATGTCGTCATAGGAGCTTTGGACGGTGGCGAGGACCATAGGAGGATATTTGCGCATCTCCACGGTCCCCCAATTCCTCACCACCTTATACTCGATGCTCTCGGCCATATCCTTGTCATTGATCCATTGGCTCTTAAACTCAACTAAAACAACTTCACGGCCTCCGTCATATAGGAGTTAACTTACTCTTGCCGGGGGGCAGAGGTGGCACCATCAGGTGTGCCGGTGGTTATTTATTGAGTTTAAGACCCAGACCATATGGGTCGTGAGCTCTCATTTCTACATGAGCTTGAACCTCGCCTCCTCTAGATCCTTCATCTGTGCATCTGACATCTCAGGGTACTTCAATCCCAACTTCTTGATCTCTGAGGTGACGATAAGGGATGCCAGAACACGGGATAACCACTTCTGATCAGCTGGCAGCACGTACCATGGGACGTGCTCAGTGCTTGTTCTCTCGAGCACCTGACGGTACGCCTCCATATATTGGGTCCACTGGTCCCGCTCCTGGACATCATTGGGATTGAACTTCCACCTTTTCTGTGGCTCCTTTATCCTATCGAGCAGGCGGTCCCTTTGCTCTTCCTTGGATATGTTGAGGAAAAGCTTGATGATCATCGTCCCGCTCCTCTCCAGATGCCTCTCGAGGTCATTGATGCTTCGGAACCGCTCCTCCCAGAACTTCTCGTCCACCTTTTTATGCGGCAGTCGCTGGTTCTCTAAGAACTGTGGATGGACACGGACGACCAGCATCTCCTCGTAATATGAGCGGTTGAAAATACCTATCTTCCCTTTCTCAGGAAGTACCTTGACACATCTCCAGAGGAAGTCATGTCCGGCCTCCTCGGCCGTTGGGGTCTTGAACGAGGTCACCTGACAGCCCTGGGGGTTTACGCCCGCCATGACATGCTTGATTAGACCGTCCTTACCTGCAGCGTCCATCCCCTGAAGGATGATCAGGAGGGCGAAGCGGCCGTCAGCCCACAGCACCTCCTGCATCTTAACGAGTTCCTTCTGGCTTCTAGCAAGGAGCTCGTCGGCGTTGTCCTTGGATAGCTGGAGGCCGTTGAAGGAATATCTTTCTGAATCATCCCAGCAGGTCGGATAGTCACCGAGGTCCACCTTTTTTCCTGGCTCAACCCTCACCTTTTTGACCAGATCCTCAACATTGTTCCTTTCTCCCATCGATTCACCAGCGGTGGAAACAGTTGTGAATAGAAATAATTGCTAGTGGACGGTCGCCCGCCAAGAAATACGGTATCTTGTATCGTAAAATAAAAAAAGATTGAAGAGTAGGCCGAATGGCCTAGTTCATCTCCTTGGTCATCCTCTTCGTCAGCATGTATGCCACGGGCACCAGCATAAGCGCTAGGGCGATGGCGAAGGCCCAGGAGACATTGCCCACGATGCTCGTTACACCTGGGAACGTGGCGAAGATCGCCCCCGCACCGATTATCAGGAACACCGAGTACAAGATGAACTTCGCATATCCCGCGACCGCCTTGAACTCGCTGTGGTCCTCTATAATAGACTTTATCAGAACATCGGTCAGCGAGATGCCTGCTCCGATGATGACGAAGCCCAGTATCAGGGGGTACACAGTGCTGCCCGATAGGAGCATGGTGTCGAGAGCCAGGAGAAGGATGAAAGCGATCAGGCCGATGAACAGAAGGTTCTTCAGCATATCCGCGATCTCAACCTTCTCTGGGGGGAACATAGGCCTGATCATCTTCCCGATGAAAGAGGCCAGGAAATCAACCAGGACCGCTCCCAGTATGATTATGAGCAGACCCGCCAGTAACCTGGGGAGGTATGCCGCTATTTCCTGCAGGTAGAATCCAAGTGTTCCTCCTACGTTCAGTATCTCGATGGCGAAGATTATCGAGATTATGATGATGAATGCCTTGACGAACATCCCTATCACGTTAGATAGGTCCAATCCTGCTGAGCGGAACGTCCTACCAACGGAACTCTGGTCAAAGCTCTTCTCCAAACCGATCCTTTCTACGAGATGATTGACGGCCTTTCCGACCAGCGATCCAAAGATATAGCCGAGCGCAATAACGATTATTGCACCCAATATCGCCGGTATCGCGGTGATTATGTCTCCAACCATATCGTTCAACACTTGCACTAGATCAACCATTGTTCACCACTTCCTGGTTTACGTAATGCAATACTTGGTATTCAATATGATATAATATTTTTCGATAAAATGAGTAAGCTGACGAAAAAAAACGTCCTGTTCGTAATAACATTGATGGAGAGCTCTTAATTCTTCTAATTTATTAATATGTTCCATAATTATCTCTGCGCTTCGATCATCTCATAAGGATGCGATCAAGAAACATATAGAATCCCTATGGCCTGAGGGACGGGCGAATGACGCTCTTTCCAAACCGAGGATAATACTGGCTTTAGCTGCCTATTTGAGCTTCCATCGATCAGATCCCTTTGGCCCGAAAGCGGTAGAGAGTGAAGAAATGATATTGGAAAATATTGATGGGAAATTGTTTGGAGGGAGGTCGGGCCCTATACTCGCCTACTCCTCCCTGGAATCCTTCTTGGCCATCTTTTCCGCCCGACCTACCCGCTGAAGACGCCCAGGGGCCCACCATGCCCACTTTCCCATGAGCACTATGGCCGCGGGCACGATGTACGTCCGTACCACCATCGCATCCAGCAGGACGGCCAGGGCCAGGGCGAACCCGAACATCTGGAGCATCGTGTTACTGGAGAGCATGATCGATCCGAAGGCCCCCGCCATGATCAATGCCAGGGCGGTGATTATGCCGCCGGTCCAGTCGACGGCGTCCACGACCGCCTCCTTGATCTCCTTGCCCTTGTGGACCTCCTCCCTAATGCGGGTGAGGATGAACACGTTGTAGTCCATACCTATCCCCATGAGCATGACGAACAGGATCAAAGGTATGATCCATAATATCGGCAGGCCCAGCCACGTGCCGAACACCAGGGTAACGGCGGCAAAGGCCCAGGTGATGCTCATGGCGATGGAGACGATGGCGAAGATCGGGAGCAGGATCGAGCCCAGGACTATCATCAGTACGATGAAGATCCCGACGATCACCAGTAATTCGATGTTGGTGAACTGCTCCGATGTACTGAGGCTCATATCATAGAGGGTCGCCGTCGATCCCCCCACCAGGATATCTGAGGACGATAGAGCGGGCAGGCCGGCCTTTGCATCGGCGAGTTGGTCCCTGAGAGTGGCCATGAAGTCCACGGCGCTAGCCTTCTGGGGCTGTTCCTTGAGGACCACTGTGAGCAGAACGCTCGTATTGTCGCTTCCCACGTTCTGCAGCATTGCCGCCTGTAGAGTGGCCTGGGTCTCAACGCTCAGAGCGCTCAAATTGCGATAATCGATCCATTCGCCATATGGGCGAGTGATGCCTGTGACCTGCTGTACCATGGGGTCGGCCACCATAGTGGCCGTTAGATTATCGACGGCGTCGAGATATTCATAATTGAAATTGCCGTCGTATACCACCGTGTCCCCGGTGATCACGACCTGTGTAGGCATGATCTTACCGGCACCGAAGTCATCGGTCATGGCATTCATTCCCTGTATGCTTTCAGGATCGCCCATGCTTCCGATAAAGTCGAAGCTGGTCTCCTGGGTCATGAAGATGTACGTGGAGGGTATGGAGATTAGTATGGCCACGATGATGACCGCCTTCGCATGCTTGACTGAGAAGGACGCTGCACTATGGAAGTAGCCGTGGTTTCCCGCCGCCTTCTTTTTCATCACCTTCTCTGAATAGTCCTTGAACCTCTTCCCATTGTTCGGCCAGAAGACACCGTTGCCGAGCAGCATGAGAAGCGCTGGAACGAAGGTTAGAGCGATGAGAAGGGCGACCACTATTGCCATTCCCAGCAGCAGGCCCATGGTCTGAACGAACGAGAACTGAGCTATGGCCATGGAGAAGAACGCGATTATGACAGTCGCTCCAGATGTGACGATGGACTCGCCTGCCCAGGTCACGGATGTATGAACAGCCTCCTTTCTCGCGGCACCCTTTATCCTCTCCTCCCGGTAGCGAGTGACGATGAAGATCGAGTAGTCCGTACCGACCCCCATGAGGATGGCGAACAACATGATGGTCACTGTATAGTTGATCTCAGCGATGGTAGAGCCAATGACGAACACCAACGCTTGGCTGATGCCGATGGCGATCCCTACCGCTCCGAGCGGAATGAACCACGCCAGGGCTGATCTGAACAAGATGCCCATGAGGACCAGGATGATGATGATGGTGATAGGTTCGATCATCATCAGGTCCTTCTCTGAGCTCGCCTGCATGTCCGAGGAGATGGCGGCGTCACCGGTCACGTAGGTGCTCAGATCAGATCCCGAGCTCTCCTTCACGGTGGCGATATTGTCGCGCAGAAGGTTGACATTCTCCAGCATCGGCTTTTCGCCATTATCCTCCGTATATTCTGCTCCCACATCAAAGGTGGTCATGAGCAGCATCGTCTTGTTGTTGGAGGATACGAAGTTGCTGACCAGCTGCTCTGGTATGGGTATGGGGTAGGTGGCCAATGTCCCGCTCTTGATGATGTTCTGGGCGTATTCGCGGACGTCTGCGGCCTCATAGATCGGCCCGAGATCATACACCTCTTGCAGGAAGGTCATGTTCGTGATCCCGGCCGCGGACCCTACGGTGTTAAGGGCGAACGAGCGGATGATGGTCTGATTGTTGAAAGTGGTGAGATCGAAACCATTCAGAACGGCCATCATGAGGGCCTTGGCCTGCTGATCGGGAAGGCTGTTGATCACCGTCGGGGCAACAGCGTTCACGGACGTGGTCGCCCTCGTTACGGGATTAGGTTCCACAGTATTATTCCATGCTCCTGCGAACGCGTCATAATAGCCGAAGGCGAGGGCCGTGGTGTTAGCATCCGCCTGGGACTGTCCAAGGTAGGAGGAAAGCGCCGTCCTGGTCGCTGTATACGCGGCGGCGTCAGAGCCCGATTCGCCCCAATTGCTCACATGCAGCCCCGGGATGCCCCACAGGAGGAAAGCGCTCATGTTCACGCTCTGTTCCGCAGGGCGCATGGCCGCTCCGAGCTGAGGTATGCCCTTCTCCAGCACCATGCTTTCGTAATAGGTGTAGATGCTGGACATATTCTGGTAATACTTCAGGTCCTGAGTATTGGCGATCGAATCCTGCAAATTCAGCACGAAGTCACGAGCGGAGACATCGGTGACATCATCTCCCTGGAGCAGGACCAGCAAAGTACCGTTGGCCACAGATGTTTGGAAATTCTCCTCGATTATCTTCTGGGCCTGGAGGGACTCGTACCCATCTCCGGTCCCGAAATCAGAATCATACTGGACCGCCTGGTCCACCGACAGGATGGCAGGGACCGACACCAGTAAGGCAACGAGCCAGAACACGATGATAAGCTTGTAACGCTTAGTTACAAAATCAGCGATCTTTTCGAATATCATTCTTTTACCTTTCCCAGGGGTTGAAGGATGTCAAACCTACCATTGTTAATAAGTTTGTTGTCATTAGTGCAGTGACATGATTTCAGTAATTGAGCACTTCATGAGGCTTGGTCTGAGCGAGTACGAGTCCCGGGCTTATGTCGCCACAGTGGCTCTGGGGGAGGGCACGGTCAAAGAGATAAGCGTGGAGAGCGGCGTGCCCCGTTCCCGAGCTTATGATGTGATGGAACGTCTTGCGGAGAGAGGTTTCGTCCAGGTCAGCAACTCCACGCCCATATGTTACCGTGCCAACGATCCCCTGATCGCATCCCAGAACCTGATGGAGGAGATCAAGCATGCCAACGACGAGATCGTGAAGGAGCTGAACGAGATCAATCGGAAGGCCGACAAGGTTGAGAACCCCGTGTGGACCTTGATGGGCCAGTACTCCATCCACCATAAGATATCGGAGCTCCTCAATACGGCGAAGGATAATATCATCTTCATATGCTTCAACAACCGCAACGTGATAAAGTACGCAAAACTGCTAGCGGACCGTTCGAAGGTTATCCCTGTCTCAGTCGTTCTGGTGCAAAAGGCGGAGAGCTTCGCGGGACACCTTGGTAAGGCAACGATCATGAGGCTGGTGCCAAAAGACCCTCCTGGGGAATGGGAGGGGGAGATGACCGATCAAGGGTTCGTCACCGGGGACAGCAGCTACTGCATCGAGCTGCTGCTACTGGTAGATAATGAGTCCACCCTTGTCCTTACTAAGGAGGAGGATGCCCACAGGGCCATCGTTATCACCGGCACGGTCATGAGCCTCCTGAGCAGGGAGACCGCCAAGATAATACTAGGTCTGTCAGAGGAAGTGGACGCCTCACCAAACAATACTAAAAAAAATTTTGGCTAGCGCCCCTTAGGTCAGAGCTCAACCTGGATATTTTTGGGGATGATGGAAAAAATGAACATCCTTCGCCCCAAGGACAGGTGGGTTAAAATCAAAGGGTAAGTATGGGTCGAGGGCATGAGCCTAACGACCCGCCATCTAAAGGCCATAGTATTCTCCACTTGCCTCTACAGCCTGCTGTTCTGGGTATACATTATGCATAAGGATAGTGTTCACGACCAGCGAGGTCGTGTACCCCTGCGATCAGTTCATTGACAGCATACCAGGGTTTACCTTCCTGAACCTGGGCATCTCTTCCTTCTTGCTGAGCTTCATCTGCCTCATCATCCATATGACGTTCTGGGGTGGGAACAAGATGCGGCATGAGGACGGCAAATGAGAGGAATACGTTCCACCGCTTTTTTCAAGATATACTCAATGACATCGTTCAGGTAAATGAATAGGTCATGCCGGCAAGGACGGTCACGAAGGATAACAATCATGGAACGAAGCAGTGGACATAAGATGAGATGATCTCCCTCATCGTTGAAAATAGGGTCATCGTCCCTTTTTAAAACACAGATCGATATGACGAGAACGCCCTTGCATGGAATGCATGCTGAGCTACCGGTAATAATGGTACGAACCCTTATTCTTGGGATCATGTACGATGATCTGGATGGTACCTCCATGGACGATCGGGCTGCCGTTCGTGGCCGATAATGGTGCATTATCATTACGAAGGATCGCGTATCATCTGTGCTTCTCTACATTATATTGTTGACAATAGTCTTGGTATCCGTGTTAGGGCCTGCGGTCCCCATGGCTGGACCAGGACGACATCGGTACACGGTCACGGAGATGGGTGATAACTGGGTGCTGACCTTTACCTACGGCCACTCGTATCATGCAGTCCTGGTAGGAATGCCGACCCTGTCCGCTAGCAGTGGCATAGGGGAATTCAGCATGAAGGTCCTGGCAATCGTCGTCGTGGTCGCCGTAGCGGCAGTGGGAGCACTTCACTTCCTCCTGTCCGGGCGCAGGAAGAAGTGAGCTAAACCCCTTTGATCTCCTTAACTCACTAATGCATCAGGGCAGCTTCCTTCGCAGAACATGCGAATGGTGAGAGGTCCCTCACTGTTATAATTAACAGCGACAATTATTATCTCTATCGATACCGGTTCCAAACAATATTATTATCAATTATCCTAATGTGGAAATAAAAACCCCTTTGAGCTAAAGACATAGCAAACTTTATGAGACACGATTGTTAATTCGACCGATGTGAGACCAACCATAGTCCGCTCGTTTTTCTCTTTGCTACTTTGCATGTCCTTGATAATCACCATGGTGCCCATGGGCGCGTCGGCATCTAGCCCCACGGAAACGTTCATCTCGGAAACCGCTGAAGAGGCGACCTACGACCTTTGGAACGTGCAGTGGGAAAGGTACGACGGCAACAAGGCCAATCTATCGACCGACAGTGATTATTGGTGCCGTACCATGCATGAGGTACACGGAGGGACCCATGCTGTTTATTGCGCTAAGATAGGGTACAATTCCCATTACACCAGAAGCGGTGCCCAGTGCCTTGACACCAACATCACCGCGAACACCAGCACCGATCAGAGCAACTGGGTGATGAGGTACGACACCGAACAGGACTCCATCATGCGCAAGGTGCTTAACGAGAACGTCAAGTACTATGGCACACTGACAATGACCTTCTGGTTCTACTCGGACACCGGCCAGTCGGATGCCAAGCAGCCGGGAACCAGCACTACCGTCGGCTATGACTTCCTGAACGCCATATACTACACGGGATCCACGGCGGCAGGCAACCTCACGAAGCATGTTCTGTGGAATGACACCTATCAGCAGGCGATCGCCAAGAGCTGGATCCAGGTAACGTTAGATCTGCCTAAGGACGCCACCATGGTGGGCTTCGAGTTCGTTTCCGGAACCGTGGCGCCCGTGGGAGGAGATGCCAGCAATGCATTCGCATCCGAGGGCATCACCATCGTCAACGGTGGCATGAAGGAGGGCGTATTCCTTGATGACATCAGCGTTGTCGGCTCGGACCCTCTGCCCACACTTCCCCTGGCCTCCGAGGTCTCCGACCTCCCAGCCTACGAGAACCGCAGCTTCCCGGTGAGCTACACGCACAACGACCCCCAGGTGGGGCTGAAGTGGATCACCCTGTGGTACCGCGTGGACGAGAGTGGTAGCTGGACGAAGTACACAACGTCCCTGAGGCCTGACGGGAAGTTCGTATCCAGCCCCATCGACTTCGTGGCTCCCTCCGACGGAAAGTACGAGTTCTACACGCGGGCCACCGACCAGCTCGATGTAGTGGAGGACGTCCCCAGCTCAGCTGACGCCTGGACGATCGTGGATAGTGTGGCCCCGATCAGCAGCATCACGCTCAACGGCACCAAGGACGGCGGATCCTTCAATGGAAACGTCATCTTCAGCCTGACGGCCACAGATGGCAGCTCGGGCGTGGGTAGCATCCACTACCGCCTTGACGGCGGCAGCTGGACTACATACAACGATGACGTCACCGTCATGACCGATGGCACGCACACCGTGGAGTTCTACGCCACCGACCTGGCCGGTAACAGCGAGAGCATCAAGAGCGAAGGTTTCACTCTCGGCGATGCCACACCAATAGTGGTGTTCTCTGAAAATGGTGTGACCTACCCAGATGGGAACGTGACCATCAACTTCACCACACCCTTCACGTCCTCCTCCATCACCAAGCTGGAGTACTCCCTGGACGGCGGCAGCTACACCGCCATCGATGCGACAAACACCTCGGTCACCTTTAGCGGCCTCTCCAATGGGACCCACCATCTGACCGTGCGCGCAACTGATTCCTCCGGTCAGACCGCCACTGGTACCACGAGCTTCAACGTGGCGTATGCGACGGAGAGCGATCCGCTGGGGGACATTCTGGGCAATCCCCTGGTACTGATGGGGATAGTGGCAGCGGCCATTGTCGCCATCGCTGGCGTGTTGGTCGTGTTCAAACGCAAGAAGTAATGTGGTCAGGGGACGAGCCCCGACCACATTTTTTTCTCATACCAGAGTATCTCTCCATGGGCCATACAGAACTGGGAGCAATGGCCGTTGATAAAAAAATCATTTAACCATGAACTCGATACTACTATGGAGGTTAATAAATGGCTGAGAAGAAGGGAAAGTACGAGTTCGACGACAAGCTGAAGGACGGAGCGAAGAAGGTCGGTGGAGAGATCAAGGAAGCTGGTGGTGAGCTGAAGAAGGATCTCTCTGAAGCTGGCGACAAGATCAAGAAGAAAATAAAGAAGTAAAGGCGATTTCTCTGTCGGCGAGCGAACGCCGACACGTTCTTTTTTCTTAAATCCTAGTACAAGAACCATTACCGGAGTCACGGTTCCTTTTTCCAAGGACAGGCCACAGCGAGATATCACCTTCACATATTATGGACGGTGATTGGGGGGTCAGTCCAAAGGTCCTTCCTCGCAGTTGGAGGACCAGGGTCAGAAATGATGGAAAAGGGTTTGACGGGCCCTGAAGGCCCTTTGACATCAACTCTGGATTTCCTGAGGCATCGTCGTCGCCGGTGCCGCCTCTCTCTTGCGCGACATCAGCACCAGCACCCCGCCGGCTATCAACAGCAGCCCGGCCACGGTCAGAACATAGGCGCCGATCCCGATGCCCCACAGAAGCCCCACAGTTCCGTAGTCAGGTGTGACCACCTCCACATCGCCACCCAGTGGATTGCTGGCAATGGTCGAAAGCACCTCCTCCATGGAAGCATCCCCTATCGGCACATTGAAGCCGCTGAGGAGACCTACCAGCGATCCAACGACCACCAATGTGATGATCAGCGGGAGCAGCAGGGCGATCCCCCTGGTCAGGTACTTTAATCCCGCTCGTCGGGGGCGCTGTGCCACCAACGACATTATGAAAGCGAGGAGGCCGACCACTATCAAGGCCCAGATGGGGAAGGGCAGGGCCGCTATCTGCTGCACCCCGCCCTGTATCAGGGTGTTGATGCTTATCCCTGATATGCCATCCACGAGAAGCACCCGCTGGTAGCCGTCGGTGGCGAACTGGCCGGTCTGAACATTGGCGGACGCCTCATAGAAGGGCAGGAACGCGCCTATGAGACCCAGGACAACCCCGGCAATGACCAGGATGTTGCCAATCTTCTGCCCGGTTCCCCCGCTGAAATCCAAGAGGGAGATGATCGGCTTGATTTGTTCTCCCTTCCTACGCTTGACCATTATCCGTCCGACCATGAGCACCAGGGCTATGATTAACAAGGCCACAAGGATGAGCCACATGAACGATAGCAGGAGCTCCAGGGTGAGAACCCACTCATCTAGGGCCTCCCGCGAATCGGCCCAACCCAGGCCCGACCACATGGTCCCAGCCATGCGGTAGGCCGGCCCCTGAGGTCCCCTTTGCCCCATGAAGTCCGATGTCTGGTTCCCCCAGTCCCCCCAACGGCCAGAGTAGTCGATCCAGCCCTGGTCCGCAGGGCGGTTGCCGGCCCCGGTCTCGCCCAGTACCACGAGGTCGTAGTCCACAGGCCTCAGTACCTTCCCGTTCCCGGCGACCTCATCCTGGGCTGGTCCCATCTTGCCCTGGAAGGACCGGAAGTAGTTGGCATGGCTGCCCTTGGCCACATAGGCCACGGGACCGTCCCCCGCCTTCTCCACCTGGGACCATGCTGCCTGCTGGCCCGCTTCATGCTGGCTGTAACCTACCATTATCGGCTCGAGGTCATCGTCGAGGATGACCTCGATCATCTCCCAGTCCCCCTCGTGATCATTGTAGGTCCCGAAATTGAACACATAGAAGAACCAATACTGGACGGCCACCTGGGTCCCATCTGTGGTCACATGGGAGTACACCGTGTATCCCAGAGAGCTCTCGTTGGACCTGTAGGCGTCGATGATCCCACGGTCCTCTATTGTGCCCAATTGATTGTCAAGGTAAAAGTTGCGAGTGGTGCTAGAGTAGCTGGCAAGGCCTGCTGACGTGGGATCGGCCGTTATCAGGACGGCAGTATCGGCCACGCTCTCGTTCAGATTGCTGTTGTTAATGAAATACGATACGGCGACCGGATACACCTCCTCCCCGCCATGGAAGTACAATGTCGGAGAGTACTTCTCAGCGAGGGTCCCCTCCTGCTCTGGGGTGAGGGTCACCGCGCCCCCTGCCCCCCAAGGTATGGCGAGAGCGATCATCGCCACCACCAGCATCCACAAGGTCATTGCCACTAAGAAACCTGTTCTACGTTCGTGCATCCCCATTTGATCTCTCTCCGATTACGACAGCCAATTAAAAGGGCTCGAGTTTGTGATCGGCCACGGCAGGCCGTTCCTGAGCCACATCCGTATCGCTCTTGGAATATAAATATCCAGATATCCATATTCTTGCAGGGATGGCATTTCTGAACGAGAAGTTAGGAAAAGCTCTCTTCTGTCCTGTGAACGGACAGATACCCCCTCGGTCAGCAAAAGGCATATACCCTGTTAGACGTTCTCACGCCTCATGGTCTCCAAGCGTGTGATGTCGATCAAGCCCTCGGGCGTAAGAGAGATATTTGAGATGGCGAGCAGGAACGCCATAAACCTAGGGCTGGGCGAGTTGGACTGCGTTCCCCCGGTGGAAGCCCGGGAGGCGTACAAGGAGGCTCTGGACAAGGACTGCCACCGATACGGGCCCACCAAGGGGATCGATGAGCTCCGGGATCTGATCGCGGGAAAGGTCCAGAAGTACAGGAAGGACATAGGGAGGGAGAACGTCATCATCACCGCGTCCGGGACCCAGGGAACGATGGCGACCTTCCAGACACTATTCGATCCTGGCGATGAGATCCTGATCCCGGAACCTGGATTCGTCCTGTACGAGCCGGACAGCATGCTCGCGGAGGCAAAGCCAGTTCCATACCCCCTCCTCGATGAGGACGGTTTCCAGCCCGACATCGAGGCCATGAAGGAGCTGATCACTCCGAGGACCAAGGGTCTGGTGGTTAATTCTCCGTCCAATCCCACCGGCTCGGTGCTGACGCGGGAGAACTTCCAAGCCCTGGCGGACCTGGCCACCGACAACGACCTGTGGGTGGTGTCCGATGAGGTGTACGAGGATTTCATCTACGACGGTAAGCACCACTCCTTCAATGAGCTCATCGAACGTTCGGTGGTACTCAACTCCTTCTCCAAATCATTCGCCGTCCCCGGTTGGAGGCTCGGCTACCTGACAGCACCGCTGGACCTGGTGAACCACATCGCGAAGATGCAGTACCAGCTGGTGGCCTGTCCCCCCACCACGCCGCAGTATGCCATCGCCAAGGTGTTCGATATCCAGGAGAAGTTCACCAAGGACCTCAATCCGCTGTTCAGGCGACGAAGGGATATCATGGTGGACCGGCTCAACGATATCGAGGGGTTCAAATGCCACAGGCCCGAGGGAGCCTTCTACACCTTCCCCTCGTACGAGAAGGACATTGATTCCAGAAAGCTGTCTCACACGCTGGTCGCCAACGGCGTCATCAGCGCACCGGGCTCAGCCTTCGGCGAGCGGGGGGAGGGACACTTGCGCTTCTCCTACGCAGCCTCCGAGGAGAGCATCGAGAAGGGCCTGGAGATCGTCAAAAAGGTGGTCGAAGGGCTTTGACCCCCTACTATAGGTGATAAAGAGGGTCTTTATACCGGCATGTCCTTTATTCGAACGACCAACGCCCGCCTCTAGCTCACTGGACACTTCGCGCGAAGGAACGGTGGGGCGGAGGGAAATGCACCTGAACGGGGAGATCAAAATTGAAGAGCGATAAGAAGACCGTAAGGCCAGTGAAAAAAGGCAACTCGAAGATGGACAAGGCAGTAAGGGGAAAGCCTATCCGCAGCAAGAAGCCGGTGAAGACCAATGACCTCCCCTCATGCGAGGAGCTGGTCGAGGACCTGGACACGTTGGCCGAGAGGGTGATCTTCGGCAAGAACCAGAACCGCAGCTATGCACTCAGGGATGCATGGTTCCCCAGCCTTGTAGAGGTAATATCCGACAAGTCCGTGCCCCAGGAATCCCGGGAAGAGGTACTGTTCCTGACCCTGACCAACGCCCTGCTGGACATGACCATGGACGTCGTTCCCGAAGACATGGCTCTGGCCTACGCCCGCAACCTCGATGACTACATCACCGTGACCATGGTGAACCAGAAGTACGACGTGGACCTCCTGAGGACCTTTCGAGAGGACTTCAAGAAGAGCGAGGGTGACAACTTCAGCAATGAGGAGAATCTGACATCGGCGCTCGCACAGTTCGAGGAGGAGTGGTGGAACAAGCCTCGTGACGATCTGGACGGAAAGACCCCCAACGATGCCTTGGAAGAGATGGCTGACAAGTACAGCCTGTGAACGATATTGAGGTGGGCCCCTGCGGCCTGAGTTCCGTCCGACCCTGGTACTGTCAGTAGTGGCGTTCTTCGTGATGATGGGGGTCTCCATCATCTCACCGGTGCTGCCCGCCTACGCCCTTGGATTTGGTGTATCCCTCGGCCTCGTGGGTCTTCTCATCTCCGCCTTCGCCGTGGCCCGAGTACTTCTGGACATCCCCGCGGGGATGTTCGCTTCCTTGGTGGGCATGAAACGCTTCATGCTGCTGGGCCTGATTATAATCGCCATCTCCTCAATAGCGGCGGGTCTCGCCGTCAATTATGAGATGCTCCTCACCGCCCGGATCATGGAAGGAGTAGGCTCCGCACTGTACACCACCACCTCCATAACCGCCGTTAGCCGCCTGGCCCCCGAGGGGTCCCGTGGCGTCCACCTGTCCTTCTACATCAGCATGTTCCTGGTCGGCACGTCCTTCGGACCAGCCGTGGGAGGCTTTGTCGCGGACCACTTCGGGCTGGGGGCTCCTTTCCTGGTATACGGATTGTGCGCTGCCGTATCCACCCTCATGGTGGTCTACTGGATAGAGGACGTGCGGCCTGAACCTGGGGAGGCCAAGATCATAACCCTACGTCAACTGGGAAGCCTGTTCGTACGCCTCGATCTCCTGGCCATCAACCTTGCGACCATAGGCATCTTCGTGACCCGCCAGGGCATCCTCAACACCATGGTACCCCTGTTCTCCAAGTACAACCTGAACATGGGTGAAGGGACGTTGGGAGCGATCCTTACCGTTGGAGCCGTGTGCAACCTGGTAACGATGGTCCTGGCAGGGAGGTTGACGGACATCTACGGGCGAAAACCCTTCCTCTTTGGTTCCATCGTGCTGCTGGCCCTCCTCACCCTCCTTATACCGATGGTGACCGATGCCCTGGGACTGACCCTGATCCTCATGGCCATTGGCCTGACGATAGGGTTGTCGGGCCCCATCGCAGCGTGGATTGCCGACGTCTGCGTCCCCGCGGACCTGGGGGGCGCCATGGGCCTGTTCCGAACCATGGGGGACCTGGGCTTCGTCATCGCCCCGATAGCGCTGGCCTCCATCGCAGGGGAGGCGGGATCACCGATAGGAACAACCCCCTTCCTGGTGGCGGCCGTGGTGATGGTGCTCGTGGGGCTGCCGCTGCTAAGAATAAAGGACCCTGTCGCCGAGAAGCGAAAGGCCTCCGCTCAACGTTTATGACCTCATCAAGGATAGTGATATCAGGACATGAAGCTGGAGGTCCACACTTTCGATCCTGAACTTATATGCGTCCTCATGGGAATGGGGTCCGTTCCCGAAGGCTGCGACCTGGCCCTAGGTGACGATGCCTACTTGACCTACCGCAGGATGTTCACGGGCCGGGTCAAGCACTTCCCCATAATACTCCATTTTGATGTAGAGCTGCGGTCAGAGCGCGGGGCCTGCAGGGTAGTGGACTGGCTTTTCGAGAGGTCCACCGGGCGCAACGTGGAGAAGGTCGTCGTGGAGTATCAGGACGTGCGCATGGACGCTGCCCAGATGCGCATCCTGCTGGGTTGCGGGCGTTGAGCTCACACCACTCGGTCATGAAAAATTGCCTGCACCCTGTCGGCCCTGGTATAAGGAGGCCGGCGTCGACCCCTCCTTGGGCTTCCATGGTGCGTTGTTCTGGATAAAACCATTATGCTTTGAGCGTCCGTTCATCTGGAAAGGGCATATTGGGTGATCTGGCAGAGCATTATCTCCCACCTGCCGTCACTCTCCGGGGACCTCAGGGACCGCTGTAGCTTGGACATACCCGAAACGTAATAGGGCATGGCCTGGTCCGGCGTATCGAAAACCTTCCACTCCACCATCTCACCATTCAGCGTGGTCATGACCGCGCACCTGTCCGTCAACATCATCATCTCCTTTCTCTTACGGAATTTTATTAGAACTAGGCATATATTAAGATATCCTTATTCACAAATGTCCATAACCTTGTCCTGAGATGAC
The DNA here is from genome assembly GCA_012719175.1 of Methanomassiliicoccus sp. Classification (NCBI taxonomy): domain Archaea; kingdom Methanobacteriati; phylum Thermoplasmatota; class Thermoplasmata; order Methanomassiliicoccales; family Methanomassiliicoccaceae; genus Methanomassiliicoccus; species Methanomassiliicoccus sp. The sequence continues at coordinate 124,953 of JAAYAX010000013.1, read as the reverse complement.
TGGACAATAGGAAATGGTTTAATCCTGGAAGTGAATGGGACGGACATGGTGGTGACATCGGCGCCTGGAAAGGTGATCCTCCTGGGGGAGCACGCTGTGGTCTTCGGGAGGCCGGCTATTGCCCTGGCCATCGGTCTGAGGTCAAGATGCAGGGCCCAGGTCGTTGATGACCAGACCGGCGCTGGAGGACTGACGATGTCCCATCAAGGCTCATACATCAATACCGCCATCGAACAAAGCTGGAACGGGGGACCGTTAGAGGTCGAGATCCAATCTGAACTGCCTTCCGGTTCAGGCCTGGGCTCGTCGGCAGCAGTGACCGTGGCCACTCTGGGGGCCATCGCCAGCCTGAAGAACGAGTTCGCGGAAGAGGCCATAGCCCGACAGGCTTTCGACGTCGAATCCCTGGTGCAGGGTAGGGCCAGCCCCATCGATACATCCGTGTCCGCCCATGGAAAGGGCATATTCATCTCCTCTGAGCGCGGGCCCGATCTTCTATGGCACATATCCAAGGACACTCGCAGCTGGTACATCCACGACTGCACGGTTCCGGACATGACCCTGGTGGTGGGGTTCACTGGTTACAAAGCGCCCACGGGCCCGTTGGTGGCCAAGGTGAAGCGGTACGTCGACCGCACCCGCTTCGCCAGGGAGATCATCGACGAGATAGGCGCAATCACTCTGGAAGGACTGCAAAGAATGGGATCAGGGGACGTCGAAGGCCTGGGGAGGCTCATGAACCGGAACCACGGCCTTCTGAGCATTTTGGGAGTATGCACTCCTCCATTGCAGAAGTTGGTCAACGCCGCGCTCCCCTACTCCTATGGTGCTAAGCTCACCGGTGCCGGAGGCGGCGGTAGCATGATCGCTCTCACCGATGCCCCCGAGAAGGTCGCCAAAGCTATTCGAAATCGGGGAGGGATCCCGTTCATCGTCGATACAGGAGTTGAGGGTGTTAAGGTCGAGACCTGATGCGAACTCACATCTTGGGACCATGCGTATCCATTAGAAAGATCGATATTGTAGACCAACATCCCAACATATCGTCCTTACCAAACGTGTTTTTTATAAGGGAAGAAAAGGGTTTGTTGAAAAGCCACTGTTCACTGATATGCGATGACTGTGGCCTTCAAGCTCTTTTCGACCTTCTGAAGCTCCTTTACCTGCGCGTCAGAAAGGTTAGCGAACTCCGTCGGCTGATACGCTATCAGGACTACGCCTAGCTCGTCCTCGAGCTTCTTGATCTTGCTGAGATTTGCTACAGATAGTTGCGCTGTTTGAGGTAGGCAGACCATTTGTTCACCTTGACATATTATAGTTCTTCTTCCTATTTTTTAATTGTCTGGCTAGGAGAAATCATCCAATAATGGATCATTATGGAGAGGGCATCCCATCAATACTCCAGGGAAAACCGATGGACCGGTATGGACCCCCCACGAAAGAGATACAGAAATCTTTGGTTCATGATGTAAATAGTTAGCTTGGACCGTATCGATCTGAGCAAGGCCAGTCCTTTTTTTCAAAAAGTAAGGAAAGAGGGTTCTAAGGGGTTTGGTGCCTAAATAAGGTCCTCGAACTCCTTGACCAGGTCAGGATGGTGGGCCTTCACCACGGCCAGGAGGCTCTGCACCGAGAGCTTCTCCACGCCCACCATGGTCATGGTGTGGACCAGCTGGTCCAGCACCTCATCGCTCAGGGTGGTGAGCTTCTCCTTGGCCATCCAGTTCCTCCACAGCTTGTTCTCATAGCGGTCCCTCCAGGCCTTCTCATACTCCTGGAGCACGTTCATGGACAGGTCCCCTGCCATCACGCCCTTCGCCAGCACCTTCCCGGCGAACTTGCCGGCGACGCAGCTGATGGAGATGCCTCCTCCGGTGATGGGGTCGATCATCCTTGCCGAATCACCGACCAGCATGAGATTGTCCACGCACACCGAGTCCAGCGGGGCGCAGATGGACACCGCTCCGGCCACGGCTTCGAGGGGTTTGCCCTTTTTCAGGCCGGGGTTCTTGGCGATGAACCGGTCAAGGTACATCTTGGGATCGCCCGGGCTCTTGACCTTGGACAGCTGCACCCCGATGCCGACGTTGGCAGTGTCCTCGTCCTTGGGGAACACCCACACGTAGCCGCCAGGAGCGGCGGAGCCCAGGGTGAACTCGCAGTAGTCAGGGTCGTAGTCGATGTTGGTGAGGCGGTACTGGTAGCAGGTATCGATGTCCGCCGTGGTCAGGCTGGTGTCGATCCCGGCCCATCTTCCTATCTGCGATTCGTACCCATCGGCGCCCACCACGCACTTGGCCCGTATCTCGACGGGCTCGCCGTAGGATTGAGCTCTCACACCCACGATCTTACCGTCCTCCTTGATCAGGGAGGTGGCGGAGGTCTTCAGCAATATGTCCGCGCCGGCCCTCGCCGCATCCCTGGCCAGGGCCTTATCGAAGAAGACACGGTCCACGACCCAGCCCACCTCGTTGCCGGCGTTCTTCTCGTCCACCAGGAAGGTGTGTCCAGACGGGGAGACGATCTTGGCGCCTCGGACCTCACGAGCGACCCACTTAGGGTCCACGGTGATGCCCACTTCTTCCAGCCACTGCTTGGAGATGCCCTCGCCGCAGCGCACGGGGGAACCTATCTCCTGGCGCTTCTCGATCATCAGAACATCCGCGCCGCCCAGGGCCGCCCACTTGGCGGTCATGCTTCCGGCGGGACCGGCGCCCACTACCACTACGTCATGCTCTACGCGCTTCATCCTCTCATCTCTCCATGGTGATGGCGCTGACGGGGCAGACCTTCAAACAGCGACCGCAACGGTTGCACTCCTCGCCGAAGACCAGTACCAGGTCGTTCAGGAAGATGGCGTTCTGGGGGCAGGAGCCCACGCAGGCGCCGCAATGATGACACTTCTCAATCGATACTAACATCCACACACCTCAGGTATATTCATCGCCCTTCGTCTTCCTCCACTCTGCCAGGGGAACGGAGAACTTCTTCTCCACCTCCGTGCGGTAGGTAGGGCCTCCATTGTAAGCGCAGAAGGGTATGATGCGTCCATCGGGGATCACATAGTGGATCACACAACGCTTTACGCGCTCGATGTCGTAGTTATAATCGTCCTGGAAGTGCATCGAGGAGATCAGCATCATGCTCCACGAGAACTTTGCCAACCCTTCCTTGGTGTTGTTGCTGAAGACGTTGGTGAGAACGTTCAGGAACTGGCTGGTGGTAAGGCCTTCAGGCATCTTGCTCTCGTCCATGTGATCCTTCAAGATTTTTCTGGCCTTGAGCAGGGAGAGCTTGGGGAACGTGGCGTCGGCGGTCTTCTTGGACAGATCGTACAGTTCCTTGAACATTCCCTCTACGTCTACGAACTGGGTCAAGGGGACGACGGTCTTGTCGTCCTTGACAAACCAATAGGTGGCCATGCCGCAGTGGGGATGGGAGGTGAAGGTCACCTTGTCATGGCCCAGCAAGGCAGAGGCGTAGGTGGAGATGGGCACGACCACGGGCACGGGGTACCAGTCCTCCTCCTTGGCGTAGCCGGTCTGGCTCTCCACGTCCCGGACGAGGTCGGGGATGGTGTAACGTCCTTCCTCCCTCTCCTGCTGATCTATGCGGCCGGTGAACGCCACTGGCTGGAAGTTCACGGCCCGGACCACATCGCGGTTTTCGATGGCGAACCTGATGATGTCACCTATCTGGTGATCGTTGAATCCCTTGACCAGGGTGGGGACCAGAACGATGGAGGGGCGGTGCTCCTTGAGATTGCGCACGTTCTCGATCGCCTTCTTCTTGATCTCCACCATGGGCCTGGCCCTGGTCTTCATGTAAATGTCGTCGGTGATACCGTCGAACTGCAGGTAGATAGTGTTGAGACCCGCTTCCGCGCACTTCCTTGCGAACTCCGGGTCCTCGGCGAGCTTGATGCCGTTGGTGGCCATCTGCACCTGGGCGAACTTCAGCTCCTTGGCCTTCTTAATAACATCGAACAGGCGGGGGTAGACAGTGGGCTCGCCGCCGGAGAACTGCACCGCGGTGCACGGGACAGGTTTCTCCGCCCTCAGCGTCTCCAGCATCTTCACCACTTCTTCATATGAGGGCTCGTAAACGTAACCGGCCTGGTTGGCGTTGGCGAAACAGATGGGGCACCTCATGTTGCATCTGTTGGTGAGATCAAGATTGGCCAGTCCTGTATGGCTGAGGTGAAGGTTGCACAGGCCACAGTTGTCGGGACAGGTCCTGGCGTTCTGGATGAGGGCGTTGCTGACGCCGATGCCGTCGTAGGCGAACTTCTCGGCTTTAGTGTAGAGACCGACATTGGACCAATAGACATCGGTCACCTTGCCATGCTCGGGACAGGTCTTCTCCATCAAGACCTTGCCTTCGGACTCGAATATCCTGGCCGCAACTACCTTCTTACACTCTGGACACAGGGATTGCGTCTCCTTTGGCAATCCTTTCTTCAACATGCTGTCTTTTGCGATCATATGAGTGTCATCCCGCGGGCGTAGAACATCCATGAGATAATTTAATACTATTGTAGCCTATAAAGCGACAAGGATGGGAAATGATCGATCAAACTGTTCTGACACCCGGGGGTCCCGACGCCCTGGAGAAGGAGGACCTGATAATTCTCCTAAAAAAGACGGGATTGTCTGACTATGAGGCGAAGGCGTACTTGGCCCTGGTCAGGCGCTCCCACGGCTCAGCCGAGGATGTAGCTGATGTAGCGGAGATCCCCAGAACCTCCGCCTATAAGGTCCTGGAGTCGTTGCAGAGAAAGAACTTCGTTAGCTCTCGGGGAGGTCGCCCGGCGGTGTTCTACCCCGTGCCTCCTTTGGAGATACGGGACCGCATGTCCGCTGAACTGGAGCGGACCTTCACCAGCCTGGATAGGATCAGGGGGACCCTCACCGATATGGGAACCCCCCAGCTCGTATACACCCTCGTGGGAAAAGAGAAGATACTGTCCAAGATCGGGGACCTTCTTGACCAATGCAATGAGAGGTTCTTCCTGTCGTCGCCGGAGCTCCTGGAGATCACTAATGCCTTCACTACCAAGTTCGCCAATGCCATGAAACGGGGTGTGAGGGTCACCGTGGTGGCAGAGCCATCGGCACGCGTCCCGGACGCCACTGAGGTGATCCGAAGGAAGGACCTTCTGGCTACAGATGTGGTAATGGACAGCGAGGTGGCGCTCATGGCCACCCCTGACCTAAGCATCTGCGGTTTCACCGACAACGCCTTCCTAGCCGCTCATCTGGATAATTTCTTCCAGATGTCGCTGGAGAGGCCGATGGACTCGATACGGTGAAGGCATTTTGGGCATGAGCGTAGTTTGCAGTTAGCTCTCTCCCTTTTTATTCGCGGGGACGTGCCATGAGCGATGACACGATCTCCTCGGAGAGGCAAAGGGAAGCGCTGGTCTGTGGCCGGCAACAAGGCTCAGATGCCGTTCTCCATAGTAGCGGTACTGCTGCTGGTTCTATCATCAGCAAGCATAGCCTTGATCTACGGCTCAGACATGCAGAAGGAACGGGCGAGGATCCCCCAGGAGACCCTGGAGGACATGATGCGGGTCATGGATGAAGGTTGCGAGGACGTGGCCCGCCTGGCATATTCGGCAGCGGCGGATACCGTCCTAAGCGTCCGCTCCCTGAACAGCACAGTTGTCCAGGAGAAATTCATGTCTGCCCTCGCCTCATCCCTAGAATCCACATTCTCTTCCGATGATGGAATCATGTCCGTGAAGGTGCTGCCGAACCTGTCGCTCGTCTACCTTAACGGGAACATGATAGATCCGCTCATACAGCGCAGCCACGACCTCTCTTCATCGAAGATAAGCAGCATACCGGCTTACGCAGCCGTTGTGGGTAACTTCACCATCGAGGTTCACTGTCCCCTGGGGATGCTGACCAAGACCACGGAGCTCGAGAAGGACGTCTACATACCCATGCCTCTTCTGACCTACCGCCTCGGCCAGATGTCCGCTTCCCTCGACTCCCGGGGGGAGCTGGAGAACATCGTCAGGTACGAACTGGCTGCCCTGGCCCAGGACCGGGTCCTCCGGGGCTATGGCTCCTACGCCAAGACCGGACCCATGAGCACGGAGGCCATCCTCACCGCTGAGGACGTGGTACGTGCGGTGGAGATGGCGCTTCTGCTCCAGGAACTGAGGTACTTCCACGACCTGCCCTCATCAGCCGGTCCTGCTTGGGAGGCCGTTGACGATATGGTCCTGGGGCAGGAGGGGTACTTGGATCCTGCCGACCTCTTCCTGCGTTCCTATGGCGAGGACGGTATAGATCTGACCGCGCTTGTAGCCCAGTCCCTATATGCACGGGCCGATGCCATAGTCCTCCGGTGGATGGAATACCTTGGCTTCCTGGAGCTGGCCGATAAAGCTGAGGACTTATGCAAGGGAATCGAAGGGGGTCTGTGGTCCGTTGTCGATCTCGTAACTGGAGGGGATAGGGACCAGGCCAGCATGATAGGCTACATATCCCAGGCGATGACGGACGCGGGCTTCGCCGAGGAGAACTACCGGTGGCACAACTATGGTGGAGGGGATATCATCGTGACGCTTCCCAGCTACCGTATCTGTCTCTACGATGACGCCGGACAGGCGGTCTGCCCCTACTTCCAGGGCTCCTATGCGGTTGATCTGCCCAGCATCGACCTCTTTGCTTCCGAGGAGTGGGGTGAGCTCTTTGATACCTATCGTTCCGAGACCCATATCCTCGCTGAGGGGATGAAAGGATATATCCAAGCCATTGCCCAGGGCATCGCCTCCCACTGCAGCCTCCCCTTGATGCACCTTGAGCTTGATCCGGAGGACGACCTTAGCTACGTTCAGGAGATCGACAGACAGCTGCAGGATGCGTTCACGGACCGCTCCTCCTGGCTTGACCCCGCCCTGCAAGAGATAGAGGAGATTGGCAAGGTCCGCGACGGGCTTGCACAAGCGGTCATCGATTTCACGGGAAACCATTGGATCGAGCTCATGCAGGTAAACCGTTCGGTATACGCTGCCGTTCAGGAGCTCAGCGTCACCCTCGCCGCCCAGCTGGAGGGCCGACCCGGATTCTCATCTGCTTCCATCGCCGAGGCCCGGGATACTATACTGATGTTCCTGATGGGGGACGGATGGGGAGCGCGGGAGGCTATCATGGAAAGTGTCCTTGACCGGGCCGACCCCATACTTGATATGCTCAACCGTGCCCTGTCCCAGAGGTATGCTGAAGTTGATCCTGATGTTGGCTTCCTCGCAAGCGGTCTGACCATCCTGCCCGGGGTCGGCGCCCTCACCTCTCTTTCAGTGATGGAGACCGTGGAAGGCATGGCCAACGGACTGGCCGCCCAGGGCGGAGGGCTGCGTCTGCCCCTGTCCTCCGGCGGCCTGATGCTGACCCTCGCCGATGGTCAGCAACGCACCGAGAACATCGCAGTGGACCGTTCCGCTCTCCGTTCTGCGAGCGTGGGGCAGGCTGGATCCTTGGACGTGGACATCACCCTTCCCTGGGATTTCGAGCGCAACTCCACCTACCCCAACCGTCACGTCACCGAGGTCATGAACATGACCTCATCCCCCTACCTTACCCAATGGAGCATCGCGTACGAGGGGCAGCTGGACATAATGATCAGGTCCGGTTCTGCGGACGCTCCTTCCACCAGCTGCTCGGCCATAATTTCACTGTGCTCTAGCTTCAACATCGTGGCCTTCAGCGGATGGGGGTTGAAAGGAGTATCGTATGAACCCACTGCCACCCTTATAGGGGATATCCAGGGATTCCTGCTGAAAGCATGGGACTTCCTTGAGGAGGCGGTCCTCGCCGTCGGGGGAACGATAGGGAACGCCTTCCAGCTCTTCAACTGGTTTGTCGAAGGCCTACTGTCCTTCTCCACCCAGGGCCTGGAGGCGCTGAACGACCTGTTCACGGAGATCATTGACAGGATGACGGCCGCTGTCGAAGGCTACCTGGAGAGCATGGTGGGGCTGGTGGCGGAGAGCTTCCTGACCATATGGGGAGGAACGGTGATCGACCTGACCGTTCTGGGCCTGGACCTGAGCGTGCAAATCGCTCCCCAGGATTCGGTCCTGGCAGGGGTCAAGGACCTGATGAGGGTGGATATTGAACAATCCTTAATGGGCGTGACCCTGGTCTCGTCGCTGAGGGTGCTCCGTCTGGCCACCGGCGAACATGCCTTAGCTGCGGCGGTCTCTCTGGGCGAGGACGACTGGAAGGTCGGCATCACCGTCGATCCATCGTGCAAGGTGTTCTCCCATGAGGTGGAGGTCCGCGGTTATCTCGGCGGCAGCGTCCTGGAGGTGTTCTTCCCGGAGGTGGAGCGCAGTGAGAAGATTTCCCTTGCACTTAGCGACATACCGGGTGTGTCCCAGTTACTGAGGTGCATCCCCTCCCCTTTGCCGGGTACCAAGTTCCACATTGATGCCCGCATGGAGCTGAGCTTCAACGTTCCCCATCGTCCGGAGGTCATGATTAACGAGGTGGAGCTGAACCCGCGGGGTACGGACCGCTCACGGGAATGGGTAGAGCTGATCAACCCCACCGACGAGGCGGTGGACCTGAACGGATGGGCCCTGGTCTCATCACGGGGGCAGGCGCATGTGGAAAAGCTGAGCGGGACCCTGGAGGCCCATGGCATCTGGGTCCACCAGTTCACCGGGCAGGCCCTCGACAACGGTGACGTCGAAGGCTTCCCCCTGCAGGAAACGCTCGCTCTACTGGACGAGCAGGGCAACAGGGTGGACTCCGCACCGTGGCTCCAGGACCTGAAGGATGATGAACGGACATGGCAGCGCACCTACGACGGCTCGTCAAGCTGGGAGATGCGGGAGGGCAGCAAGGGAGTGTCCAACGGCAAGGTCCTATCGGCCGATGCGGACCTGGCGGAGGTGACCGCCCTTATGGTCGACTGCTTCCAGCGGTCGGCTCAGAAGGTCATCGGTTCGAGCATGGACGTTACCACCCTCAGGGACGTGATCGCCGATGCCCTGTACTGTCTCGAGGACCGCCTGCTGGATTCTGTAGAACAGGCCGTCTCCTCCCTCCGGTTCTCATTGGAACTGGGACTTGACGATGTCACCGGGTCCCTGGGAGGGGGGCTGTTCGCGGCCCTCGTTTATGATGGAAAGGCCATCCGCGACTGCCTGGAGTGGTTCGTGGACACGATCGGGGAGGTGGTCAGGGACCCCCTCAACCCTCAGGTGGCGGGATCGCGCGCCCCCGTCCCCATCGCCACCCTGGCAGAGCATGTTCTCATCGAGGCTGGCGCCTACCTTCAGGTCAGCGCCCCGGACCTGGTCGAGGACTTAGTGGGCATCAAGATCACAGCCAAGGCAGTGATCCGAGTGGCCCTTGGAAACGTGGTACACATAGGCCAAGACCCGGGCTCGGCCGTCCACTTCGGACTGGTGGCGGGAGGATTCCCGGGCGCGAGCATAAGGACGCCGATCGGCCTGGCAGCGGTGGACAGCTATGACGTTTGGTTGCTGAAGGGGGTGCTGAGGACGGAGTGATGCAAAGTTCAATAACGGGGTCGTCGATATTCCGCCCTATGGTATGGGTGCCAGCGCTCCCCATGTTGGAGATGGGAGATGCCGAATGGATGAACGATGTGGGGTGGCCTATCCTCGCTCTCGTAGGAGTATTGACCGTTTCCCTCTATCTGTGGTCATATCTCAGCAAGAACTATGAGATATGGAAGGCACATGAGGGCCGGTACTTCGACTTTGAGGTCCTGGAGGCCTCGAGGAGAATGGCCTTCATTTTCATAGTGTCTCTCCTCTTCCTCTGCTGCTACGTGGTCGTGTCCCTGGTGTTCCACCTGACCACCCATCCTGACTGGCCCGAAGTGACCAGCGCTGTGTTCAAGCTGTTCGCCATGCTAATCATAATACTCGCGGCCAGACTGGTGGTCATGGTGCTCAACAGGATGGCTCGCAAGCATGGTACCGAGACGGCTGCCGGCACGAGGATGCCTGCAGCCCTGGAGTACTCGGCCGTGATCTTGAGCTACATCATCTACATCGTCTCGTCCATAGTGGTGCTGCTTCTCGCGGTCTCGATCTTCACCGAGGACCTGGACCTGCTCTTCAGCAACATCGGGGCTTTCCTCTCGACGAAGAACCCTGCCATACTGGGGACCATCGCCGTGATTGTGGGCATCTACCTCGCTATAAAGATGGAGGAGACCATCCTCGAGGATGTCAAGTTCCGCTCTCGCAAGTTCAATCCCCAGGTTATCGACCTCATCCAGGTGGGGATAAGGTACATCCTTACCATCATCGGTGTCCTCATCGTCCTCTATAACCTGTTCTACATAATCGAGATGGGCGACGTGGGCGTGCTGCTGGTCCTGGTCACCCTCATCTTCATAATCCTCGGCATCGTGATGGCCCATTCCACCGTGCAGAACATCATATCTGGACTGGTGCTCATGGACGTCACCCCCTTCGATGTGGGGGACCGCATCCGTATAATGAACGACATGGTGGGGGACGTCTTCGAGAAGGGCCTGGTGTTCACGAAGATTAAGACGCTGACGGGGGAGATTGTGGATATACCGAACAGCAAGGTCATAAGGCAGGATATAACCAACTTCTCCAGGCTCCCCTCCCATGGAGTGGTGCTGAACTTCGACGTATCCTTCGAGATACCCCATGAGATGGTGGAGAGCTACGTCAAGGAGGCGCTGCAGGGGGTGGAGGGCATACTCAACGATCCCAAGCCCTCGCTGCAGGCCGAGGAGATCAAAGGTCGCGTTATCCGCTACAAACTAGTGTTCTTCACCAAGGACGTGCAGCGCGAGGCAAGCCTGCGCTCTGCGGTGATCAATCGTATCCAGGACATCTTCCATACTGAGGGGCACAAGTTCCTCGGGGCCTGATCCACCAGGTAGCGGTCTATCGTCATAGGGGTCTCCCTAGTTGTATGAGGACGTTCCGTCCAGCCCCTCCCCAGGACCACCAGGGGCGATCTGGCTCACTCAGATTGCTCCGGCAGCTTGCACTCCCCGTACTTCCTGCGGAAGGCCCAGGTGAGCAGGAACGGCGCTATGATGGTCGTGGCCATGGACATGAAGACCACCACGGAGAACATGTCCTGGGATACGACCTGCATGCCGAACCCGATGGACGCGACGATGATGCCCACCTCTCCCCGGGGGACCATGCCCACACCGATGATGGTGCTGGTCTTCTTCCCCATCTTCAGCGATCCCAGGCCGCATCCGACGACCTTTGTCAACACGGCCAGTATGGTAACAATTATTGCCAGGAAGAGGACGTCGCCAAAGGACGAGATGTCGACGAGCATGCCAGTGTAGATGAAGAAGAAGGGGACCAGGAACTCGTTGATGGAATCAAAGTCACGCTCGCACGGCCACTTGTCCTTGAACTCGGCGAAGGCCATGCCTGCGAGGAATGCTCCGATGATGGCCGCCAGGCCCACGTAGGATGCGACGAAGGAAAGGGCAAAACAAATAAGCAACGCCAGAGGAAGAGGGGAGAGCACAGGTTTCTTCTTCTCCACGCATAGAATATCCTCATCTGGATCGCTGGCCTTGTTGCGGTTCCTGCGGTCCTCCACCCGTCTGCGCGCATGGGGCATCATGATGGAACCTACGAAGATCACTGCCAGGACAAATACGATCCCCGAGGCTGAGACCAGTATTATCTCCAGTATCCCGGTGTTGCCTCCAGAGGCGACCCCCACTACTATGGCCAGGACGATCATGCCGAGGACATCATCGATGACGGCAGCGCCAATTATGACCCTGGCCTCCACGGACTGGGTGAGGCTCAGGTCGCTGATGACCCGGGCGGTTATTCCCACGCTGGTGGCCACCATGGCCGCACCGATGAACAGCGCCTCGGTCTGACCATGGCCGAAACCTAGTATCAAGGCGAAGCCTGCGAGGAAAGGTAGGATGACTCCGAGGACCGCGACCAACGTGGCGGTCTTTCCTACCTTGCGCAGCTCCGAGAACGGGGTCTCCAATCCCACCGCGAACAGCAGGAAGATGACGCCCAGCTCACTCAGTATCTCGAAGAAGGAGATGTCCTTGTCAAGGCCCAGGATGTTGAACAAGGATACGTCCGGACCCAGGCCCAGCATGCTCAAGGGGATGGTGGTGGCCACCAGGATACCTGCCAAGATCTCCCCGATGACTGCCGAGACCCCCAGGCGCTCGCATACCATGCCGAAAAGCTTGGCGAGGAGGAATAGGACGAACAGTTGAAGAAGGACGGCCTCTATCGACAGATCCATGGTCACAACCTGTTCCCGGATGGAAAAACTTCGTTATAATGTCTGGGATACTGGTTGCTGGACCCGTAATCCATGTTGCTCAGCCAACCTGTTGTCGTTAAGTACGGGCCGATCGTTGGATCGGTAGGGCCAGCCACCTCGCCCTTCTACCCAATGATCTCCTGGCCCTGCATGTAGGGACGCAGGACTTGGGGGATGGTTATGCTGCCGTCAGCGTTCTGATAGTTCTCCATGACCGCGACCATAGTGCGCGGAAGGGCCAGGCCAGATCCGTTAAGGGTGTGCACGAACTCGCTCTTGAGGTGCGGTTCCGGCCGATACTTGATGCGCGCCCGTCGTGCCTGGAAGTCGGTGAAGCAGGAGCACGATGACACTTCCAGCCACTGTTCCTGACCGGGAGCGTAGGCCTCCAGGTCATAGGTCTTAGCGCTGGCGAATCCCATATCCCCGGTGCACAGCAGCTGCACTCTGTATGGTAGCTCCAATCCCTGCAGCACGGCCTCGGCATCGTCCCTAAGAACCTCCAGCTGAGCGAACGAGTTCTCAGGAAGGAGGAACTTGACCAGCTCCACCTTGTTGAACTGGTGCACACGTATGATGCCACGGGTATCAGCGTTCCTTCCCGCCTCCCGGCGGAACGAGGGCAGATATGCGGTGTAGGATATTGGCAACTGCTCCTTCTCGAAGATCTCGTCCTGGTGCAGGTTGGTCACGGGAACCTCAGCAGTGGGGTTCAGCCATAGGTCGTCCCTCTCGCACCAGTACATGTCGTCCTTCATCTTGGGGTATTGGCCAGTTCCAATGACCGCGGCCTTGTTCACTATGGCGGGCGGAAAGATCTCCGTGTAGCCCTGCCCGTGGTGTAGGTCCAGCATGTACTGGGTGAGAGCCCTGTCCAGTCGCGCGCCATCGCCTTTGAGCACAAAGAAACCGCTCCCCGTGATCTTGGTCCCGCGGACGAAGTCAATGATGTCCAGGTCCTCGGCCAGCTCGAAGTGCTTCTTAGGTACGAAATCGAAACGTCGTCCCTTCACGCCCCATGTCCTGATGGTCTGATTGTCATCCGAGGACGAGCCTACAGGCACACTGGCATCCGGAATGTTGGGAAGGTTGAGAACCACATCCGCCCTCGAGGCATCCAGCTCCATCACCGTGGCGTCTATCTGCTTGATCCTCTCTGAGACCCTGCGCATCTCTGCGATCATGCCCTGCTTCTCATCCCCTTTTAGACCAGGGATCGCCTCAGAGGCCCTGTTCCTCTCGTACTTTAGGCGGTTGCCCTCATCGACGAGCTTGCGCCACTCCCCGTCGATCCTGAGGAACTCATCAAGCACCTCCTCGGAGTAGTTTCTGTTCCTCAGGGATGTGCGTACGAACTCTGGGTCCTTCCGAATGAGATCGATATCGAGCATGGCCAGTGTCTCCTCTTCGCCCTAACGTGATTTCTCATCAAAAAGGCTTGCTTCACAGAGCAGGACCGTGAAACCACGGGTCTCCACGACCTTGGCGCCTGTCCTTCGGGCCAGTTCCTGTGCCACCTCGTTCTTGTCCTGGTCGGCCGCGGGAAGCACCCTGACCTTGACCAGCTTGCTCCTCTTTATCTGGGCCTTCACCTCCTCTATGATGCCCTCGCTCACACCCTCCTTTCCCACATGGATGGTGGGATCGAGCTCCGACCCCTTCTTGATCAGTTCCTTCTTGCTTAGCTTGACTGGCATTTTCGACACCTCTCTTTTCCTTGAGATAGGGCACACGCCTCACATGTCCGCATGCTAGGCAGTGCACGCTGACGCGGTTCGACCGTAGCCGGACCTGGCAATTTAGCCCTGGGAGCAAAGCCAACATGCACTCGGGACAATAAGGCCGCTCTTTGAGCATGGGAGTGTTGGTCCTCATGGCGATCGCCTGGGCCAGGGAAACGTACCGGCGGCTGCGAGCTTGATCGCCGCTCCTCGCCTCCACCGATGCCATGTCCATAAGCCGTCTCATCCTTCGACGAGCGATCCCCTTAATCTCCCTGTTGCTCAGACGTTTCTTGGCCATTTGCCGCCCTTATCCCTGCATCGAGAGAAGGAGGGGGATGAAATATGTTTGCTTAACTCTCTGGGAGGTCTCCTCGATAAGTGGCATGATGTTGCCGGCTCAGCACTTGACCAGAGATCATAGTTGGACACCTGTCTCTAACGCAACATAATTAACGGCAACGGGCCCAAAATACGATGGTTCGAGCGACGACCGATCAAACCTTCTCTTGAAGCTTTCTCAGACCTACGGACAGACCGCAGGTCATGGCCATGAAGGAGCCTATCATGATGGCCTCCATGACGTCCGCCTTGGACGCTCCGGACCTCATCGCCTGAGAGATATGGAGGTCCAGACAATGTTCGCTGGACAGAGCGGCACCTGCGGCCACAGCGGCCAGCTCCGCCTCCCTCTTGCTGAGGCTTCCTGGCTCCAGCAGGAGGCGTCGGGAAAGGTCTGTGTAGGGCATGAACAGGTCAGGCTCCTGGGCCAGGGCACCACAGATCAAGGGCATCTGCTCGTAGTGATCGGCGATCCTCTTCAACCGTTCCTCTATCTCTTTCTGCAGCTCTTCCTCTTTCATGCTCCCTCCGGCCGTTCTTATGCGGCAAGGTCTAAAAAAATTGTACGTTCCATCTCCTTTTTTATATGTTTCATCAAGAATCATTCTTGATTCTCATTATCTCGATGGAGTCCAATGCAATCTTATATATCGGTTGTAAGTAATTCCCACTCCCGGGGATGGCATGGATGCATTAACCGCCTCTGGCGTTATGAACGATGAATACGCGGCTCGCATACTTGTTTGGTCTATCGATAAGGCGAGGACCGCGTCCGAGATGAGCGAGAACCTGGGGATCCCCATCTCCGCCTGCTACAACAGGATCCGCATGCTTGAAGGCCTGGGATTGCTGAAATGCGTGGAGATGAAGATGTCAACCTCCGGAAAGAGGATAGCCGTCTATCAATCGATGCTTCGCAAGGCATCCATATTTATGGAGAGAGGCGAGGTAAGGGTAAAGTTGGAGCTTATCGACGGCAAGGTCGAGGACCTTAGCCTGGTCAGGAGCTAGACCTTACTTTAACGCCCGTGTCCAGACGATTTTTATACGGCCCGTCCCGCTACCCTTCTGGGCCATCACCCTTAAATACAAAAACAATAATGTAACCCACCCTCCAAGTTGAATTTCACAGGTGAATCTTTATGTCGCGCAAGCCCGGAAGAATGTACCGCCAGATAAGGGGCCAGGCCTACACCCGCAGGGAATATATGGGTGGTGTGCCCGCTCCTCGTATCAACACTTTCGACCTAGGTACCATCAACGGAGAGTTCCCGGTGGTCCTGAACCTCAGGATAAAGGAGCCCTGCCAGGTACGGCACACTGCCCTTGAGGCCGCTCGTATCGCGGCCAACAGGGCCCTGTCCAAGGGGACGACCAGTGCTTCCTTCCACCTGAAGATCCGTATCTTCCCCCATATCGTTCTGAGGGAGCACAAGATGGCTACCGGCGCCGGTGCGGACCGTGTGTCCGGCGGTATGCGCGGGGCTTTCGGTAAGGCCGTGGGAACCGCTGCCAGGGTCCAGAGCGGGGACACCATCATGACCATCCGGGTCACCCCCCAGGCGTTCAACGCCGCCAAGGAGGCGATGTGGAAGGCCTCTATGAAGCTCCCGTCCCCATGCTACATGGAGATAGAGAAGGGCGCCGAGCTTCTGACCTAAACAATTTCTTTAAAAACCACTTTATTTCTTATTCTCTGCGAGAGGTTTGTCATTGTACGACTTCAGATTGGCCGAGGTCGCCGAATGGATTGTGAGCAGGGACGCACGAACGGTGGCTGTCCAGCTCCCTGAAGGCCTGAAGGTCCATGCCCAGAACATCGCCTGCGATCTCCGGGAGAGGACAGGCGCGGACATCCTCATCCTCGGCGATCCCTGTTATGGAGCATGTGACTATGCCCCCTCCTTCTCTCGATACGCGGACGCCCTGGTGCAGTTCGGGCACGCGGAAATTCCATCCATGGCCTCCCCCGCGAACATCCTGTTCGTAGAGGTCTTCATAGATGTCGATGTCAGCGCGCTCCTGGAAAGGGCGTTGCCGGTGCTCCGTGATCGCGTTGGCCTTCTTACGACCGTACAGCACGTGCCTCAGCTCCCAAAGATAATGGATTGGCTGGCATCGCACGGGAAGGAGGTGCGCATAGGGAGGGGAGATGCCCGCATCAAGTTCGAGGGCCAGGTCCTGGGGTGCAACATAAGCTCCGTCGACCCCATAGTGAAGGATGTGGACCAGTTCCTGTACGTCGGGAGCGGTGACTTCCACCCCCTCATGGTGGCCATCGAATCAGACAAACCTGTACTGGTCTTGGACCCCCTTATGAACGAGGTGAGGGACATGGAGGATCTCAAGGAGAGGATCCTCAGGCAGAGGCACGCGGCCATTGTCAGAGCGGAGAGCGCGAGACACTTTCTCATCCTCGTGTCCACCAAGGTAGGGCAGGAGAGGTTGGAACTGGCAAGGAGGCTAAAGGACCTTGCAGAGGAGAACGACCGCTCGGCGGAGATCGTGCTCCTGGAGGAGATACACCCCGACCGACTGCTTCCATACCAGGCCGACGCGTACGTTTCCACCGCCTGTCCCCGGATCGCCGTGGACGACTACCTGCGGTACCCCAAACCGATCCTCACGCCGGTGGAGATGGAGATCGTCCTGGGGCTTAAAAAGTGGTCCGACTACTCCCTGGACAGCATCCAAGGGTGATCACGGACGGAGAGGTGGGGACACCTTCACCGCGGCCAGGTCCAGCTCCATCTGCCCTGCCATCCGAACGGCCTCTTCATTGATGCCCTCGATCGCTGACGGGCTGAGGTGACGGAAAGGCATCACCGACAGCGAGATGCGTCCACCCCTCTTCTGCGATCTCCAGGTCCCCACCACCTCTCCCTCGAAAAGGACCGTTCCCGGGCCACCAGCCATTCTCCACACGTGGTGGTGAAGTGATGTGTCCGGCAGCAGGAGCTCCCGGTCACGGGACTGCATATAGGGATCATGAGGAGGGAGGAGTCGCGCATCCTCAGGAACGGGGGGGTCTCTCCAGCTCCTCCCTGTCCGATGCCAAAAGCCACATACCTCTACCCCCGAGGCTGACCTGCATCACTTCCTCAGAGATGCATTTCCACATCTCCGAGACCTGCTGGGGATGGAGCCCGGACCAGGCCGCCATGCTTCCCGGAGTGGACGGTCCGTAACAGTGTAGGTACTTTCGCACCAGGTCCATCCGCGCCTTCAGCGGGTCCGATGGTGCCAGCGGATCAAGCCACTGGTCAGGGCGGACCAGCAGAGCGGAGGTACCTTTCCGAGGTCCGTGGCACACGGCCCCCGCCAGGGACCCAATGTACAAACCATACCCTACCAGAGTCTCTCCGAACCTACCGAAGGGACCAGGTGCGTTCCACAGATTGTGAAGGTTGGACGAAATTCTCGAGCACATCAGGTCCGCCACCTCCCCCGCCAGCCGAGCCTTGTTCAGACCTATGCCGTCGAGAACCTCCGTGACGGCCGGGAACATGATCTCCGTCAGCTCTGTAACGCTGAGTTCCACCTTATCCAGGCTATCGACCGCACCCTTTATGAAATGCCGTAGGAAAGTCTCCTCCCAGGGCAAGAGGCCCTGTGTGAATGTATGATAATCATCCACGGGAAAGATGTGTGGCGCCGCCCTTAGGCTCCATGCCTGGACAAGCATGCGATCGTCCTCAAGTTGATGCCGCACTTCATCTGGGGATATCCCATCGATCCTGGCAATGAGTGAAATGCTAGCAGAACCGGGGGGCGTGTTCTGAACCCCACAGGCCCCCACAACCTCTTTTAACGAAGAGCGGGGGTACCGGCGATCAAGATGTTGGGCAGAAAGACGACGCCAGAGGATCCTTTCCCGCTCACCCTTGGTGATGTTCACTCCCTCATGCCTCCATATGATGAGCCGACCCCTGGTAGCGGGGGCATGAACTATTAATCTAACCTTGGGCCATGACCCCCTGATGATGACCTCAGACCTCCTTCTGTCCCAGATCCGGGGTGGGAGGCTGCGCATAGGCATCGGCACCGCCGAGGACGATCGCAAGGTCAGGCTCAGCTGCGATCAGGCTGAGCCTCTAGGCCTGGGTGAGGTGGTGATATATCATGACGCGCAGCAGCTGGCGGAGGACCTTCGGGATGGTAAATTGGACGCGGCCGTCAGGGGGGACATGGACTCTAACGAGGCCATGGCTGCATTGAGGCAGGTGTTCGGGGTCAAGAGAGTACTGCGCGCAGCCTTTTTGGAACCGCCTCAGGGGACGATGTTCCTGCTGGCGCCCGTGGGGATCGACGAGGGCTGGACGGCCGAGGAGAAGTTCGAGATGGCTTGGAGGGGGGCGGAGATCCTCCGCCGCCTCGGCGTAACCCCCGTGGTCGGCATAATGTCCGGGGGCCGCTCCTCGGACATGGGACGAATGGCCGCCGTGGACCGCACCCTGGAAGATGCCGCTGTCGTCGTGAAGCGTCTGCGTGAGGTGGGCATCGACGCCCGGGACGTGCAGATACTCATCGAAAGTGCGGTCCGAGAATGCGATGTCATCATAGCTCCCGACGGTATTTCCGGAAACCTCATCTTCAGGACGCTGCACTTCCTGGGCGGGGGGAAGGCCTTGGGGGCCCCGGTGCTCAACATTCCGAGGACGTACATCGACACATCGAGGGCCAAGGAGAGCTATGTTGACTCCATCGTTCTCGCTGCCGCCCTGTCAAAGGATGGCATGCGATGAAACCGGGCATACCATTAATAACCTCGAGCTTTTAATTACAATGGGGGCGGGGGGCTTCTCCAACTTCCCCAAGTATTGGTTTTACTCCCCCGTCCTCACTAAGTTTTCTGATGATGTCGAATGTCCGTTCAGGCATATAATAAGGGACCAGCGTCAAATGTAAATCCTTAAGGACCTGATACATGTCCGATAATCATGAGGATCGAGATAGATGGCGAGTACTCGGGTATAAAGTTCTCTGCTTCTCATTTCATACCTGGTCATGCCAAGTGCGGTAGGCTTCACGGCCACAGCTACACGCTGCGCTTGGTGCTGTATGGTGATAAGGCTGAGGACGGCATGGTGATGGACTTTGTCGATCTCAAGCGCTCCCTTAAGAGCATCGTGGAGGAACTGGACCACCGTATCCTGCTCCCCGGCCGCTCACGGGGGATGACTATCAAGAAGGGCCGAGAGGTGGAGGTCCTTGTCGGCGGAAAGAGGTATGTGCTCCCTCAGGAGGACGTTATAATTCTTGATATATCCCAGACCAGTGCCGAGGAGCTGGCCGAGCTGATTCTGGGCCGCCTTATCCGAGAACTAGACCCACCGGCCAACGTGAAGATAATCGAGGTCGGCTTGGACGAGGAGAGGGGTCAGACGGCATGGGTGAAGCGCGAGGTGAACGATTGAACAAGGCGGTCGTCCTGCTGTCTGGAGGATTGGATTCCACCACGGTCCTGGCCTACGCGCTGTCCCAAGGATATGATGCCATACCCCTGACCGTGGGCTATGGACAGCGGCACTCCCGTGAACTGGATTCAGCGAGATCGGTGGTCAGACATTATGGATTGAGGCAGCACATCGTGATGGACCTCGATCTCAGCTTCCTGAGGAAGAGCGCGCTCACCTCCAGAGGAGTGGAGGTGCCGCTCCATGACGCTCCTGAGGGTATCGGCGAGGAGATACCCGTTACCTACGTCCCGGCCAGGAACATAATACTCCTAAGCCTGGCCGCAGGTCTTTGCGAGACCGAGGGTGGCGAGGCCATATTCATCGGTGCCAATGCCATCGACTACTCCGGCTATCCCGACTGTCGCCCGGAGTTCTTCGAGGCCTATCAGGAGGTGCTCAGGGTGGGAACCAAGACCGGCGTCGAGGGACGACCCATTCGCGTGGAGGCCCCCATACTGAGGATGAGCAAGGCCGAGATCGTCAGATTAGGCACCGAGCTGAAGGCTCCGCTGCACCTGACCTGGTCCTGCTACAGCGGTGGAGAGAAGGCCTGCGGGCATTGCGACTCCTGCCTCCTGCGGCTGAAGGGCTTCCGGGACAACTCCCTCCGGGACCCCATCACTTATGAGGACCTAACATGAGGATATCGGAGATCTTTTTCTCCTTGCAGGGAGAGGGTGTTCTGATAGGGATGCCAACGACATTCGTGAGGACCGTGGGTTGCAACCTGGACTGCTCCTGGTGCGATACCCGCTACGCTCGCGAGGGCGGAAAGGACATGGCGGCGGAGGAGATCAGCGCCGCCGTGGACGGCTATGGTGCCCCCTTTGTGAGCCTGACGGGAGGGGAGCCTCTCATCCAGAAGGACATCTATCAGCTGATCGATATGCTGCTGGACGATGGATACCACATCACCATCGAGACCAACGGCTCTCTTCCATTGGACCGGCTTCCCAGCTCCGAGGAGATAATGATATCCATGGACCTCAAGTGCCCCAGCTCGGGCATGAGCACTCATAACCTTTACGATAACCTCGGTTTCCTCTCGCTCCGGGACCAGCTCAAGTTCGTCATCGCTGACCGCATCGATTATCTGTTCGCCAAGAAGGTCCTGAGCGAGCAAGATATCAATGCCCCGGTCATCATGACCCCCGCCGGAGGGACCGACCTTCTTCCTCTAGCAGGGTGGGTCCTCGAGGACAAACTGTGGGTGCGCGTTCTACCACAGCTCCACAAGATAATCTGGGGCGAAAGACGCGGGGTGTGATAAGAGCCGTACCAGTGTACCACCGTTCTGGAAGAGCACAACCCCATCTGGAGAAATTTCAACGTTCTAAGCGATCAGGACGTATGGTGACCTCCATTAGAACCCTGACCCTCCTACGCACGTATCAGCAGCCTACCGCTGGTGGTGAGATGTAAAAGAAGGTCCTTCCATACTGCTTTCTCTCCAGCTTCTTCTCATCGACCAACATCTTCACGACATCGGCCACATCCCGCTCGGAATACCGGCTCGATAGGATGCCCACAACCTGATCTTCACGCAAGGGATGGTTCGCAACAATGGCCAGTAAATGGTCGATCGGATCTCCGGAGCGGGCTTCGAAGGTGCCGGCCTCCGGGCCGGTCATGTCCACGGCACCAGGTAATGAATCAAGCGCCCGTCTTAAGACCTCTGGCTCCGGAGCAGAGATACGGCCATCTGCCGGAGGGCGTGTGGGGACGGTGATATATGTTCGGTCCGCACCGATTAAACGTATGGCGTCTCTGATATTGTCAAGGGACTGTTGAGAATCGTTGATACCGCGCACGAGCATGACCTCCGCCCAGATCTCTCCCTGAAATGTCCTTCTGAGATCGACAAGGCCTTCCAGCGTCCTGCTGAAAGTGAACTTACGATGGGGGCGGTGCAATCTCCTGAAGGTGACCTCATCCCCCGCTGAGACCGTGGGTGAGATGACATCGAACGCCATGGCATCCACCCTGACCTCCGGTCGGGAGAACAGGGAGCCGTTTGTGATTAGGGAGATACCCCCTTCCCAGAACTCACTGACCCCCCTCATCATATCGCCCAGGTTGGAGGCCAGGGTCGGCTCTCCCTCACCCATGAACGTCACGAAGTCAACCTGACCATTGATGGCCTCAAGGGCAGCGCGTATCTCTTCGACCACCTGTGATGTAGGATAATACTCTCGCCTTTCCGTCCTCAAGGACGTTGAACTTCCCAACTGGCAGTAGACACATGAGTAGTTGCATGTCTTGAAGGGGACAGGATTCACTCCCAGGGAACTCCCGAACCTGCGGGAGGGAACAGGACCGAAGACCAGTGCATCCATTCAATAGTTTTAGGCATCTCTCTGTTATTAATTATTCAGGTCATCCATCCGGACATTGGCCTAATATTGAAGAGAGCTGTGAACTTGTACGCTCACATGAAAAAATATCAAGTTAACGTTTGCCGGACCGCTCTCACCTATCATTAGGGCGAGATAGGTTCCCTTGTCTCCTTCCGCTCTTGAAACTAAAGATTATATACCGATATAGGATTCCGATAATCGCCGATAACGAGGCCCGAAGCAATGTGCATCATCGCCACCAAACTGGCATTGATTTTGCGTGAGTATTAGACACATTGCTGAATCCTGGGCAACCTGAGGCGATTACTATGGTCGACCAAAGTGCTACAGTCCAAACTAGAGCCCTCCGTCCCCCGCTGGACCGAAAGAGAGTGTACACCAGCCAGTTCAACAATGTGGTCAAGGCCGATACCCTGCCGTCGAGGGTAATGGTGTTCGATACCACCCTCCGCGATGGTGAACAGACCCCAGGCATAGCGCTCTCAGCGGAAGACAAGATCATCATAGCGCAGGCCCTGGACGAGCTGGGAGTGGACGTGATCGAGGCGGGCTTCCCTGCAGCCTCTGTAGGTGAGCAGGAGGCTGTAGGGAAGATAGCCAAGCTCGGCCTGAGATCGCGGATATGCGGCCTGGCGAGGTGCGTGAAGCGGGATATTGATGTGGCCGCGGACTGTGGTCTCGATTACGTGCACACGTTCATCGCTACATCGGACATTCACCTCAAGCACAAGCTGAAGATGACCCGTCCCGAGGTGATGGCCAAGGCGGTGGAGTCGATCGAGTACGCCAAATCGCGAGGCCTTACCGTGGAGTTCTCCTGCGAGGACGCTACCCGGACCGACCTGGACTTCCTCAAGGACATGCACATCGCTGTTCAGAATGCAGGAGTGGACAAGATCAACGTGCCGGACACCGTAGGGACGATCTCGCCCTCGGCCATGGAGTACCTGATAAAGGAACTCATGACCGTGACCAAGGTACCTATCTCGGTGCACTGCCACGACGATTTCGGTCTGGCCGTCGCCAACTCCATCTCTGCCGTCCGTCAGGGAGCGCAGCAGATGCACGTCACGGTCAACGGCCTGGGGGAAAGGGCAGGGAACGCAGCGCTGGAGGAAGCGGTCCTATCGCTCATGGCGTTCTACGGCACGGAGATGTCCATTGATACCCGCAAGATCGGTCCCACCTCCAAACTGGTCAGCCGACTGACCGGTTATGCTATTCCGGGCAACAAGGCCATCATAGGCAACAACGCCTTCGCCCATGAGTCAGGGATACATGTCCACGGGGTGCTGGGCGATCCCTCCACCTACGAGGCCTTCGGGCCAGAGATGGTGGGGGTGCAGAGGAGCATCGTCATCGGGAAGCACACGGGCGCCCACTCCGTGAAGGAGAAGCTCAGGGAGTATGGCATGGAGATCACTGATGAGCAGATCGCCCAGATAGTGGACAAGGTGAAGAAGCTCGCCGATGGCGGAAAAGATGTCGACGACGCCGAGCTTGTGGCGCTGGCATCCCACATCGTGGGAAAGAGAGAGGTCAACCAGGTGAAGCTCAAGGAGTTCGCGGTGTTCACCGGCATGAACACCACGCCCACTGCGGTGGTGTCCATAGATGTCCATGGGGAGAAGAAGACCGGCACCGCCATCGGCATCGGGCCGGTGGACGCGGCCATAAACGCCATCAAGGCGGTCATGGGTAATGACATATCCCTTGAGGAATATCGCCTCAGCGCCATCACTGGGGGGAGCGATTCCCTCTGCGAGGTGACCGTCAGGGTATCAAGGAACGGCGGTAAGAAGACCATGTCCATAGGCAAGGCCGTGGGTACGGACATCGTTCAGACCAGCGTGGACTCTACCATGGAAGCTCTGGACCGCCTGTTCAGCCGTTGAAGGGAGATTTCAGATGTCAGGATCAAAGACCATATCCGAAAAGATCATGTCCGCCCATTCCGGGGTGGAGGCCCACGCCGGCCAGATCGTGGAGGCGGAGATAGACTACGTAATGGCGAATGATGTGACGGCCCCTCTGGCGTTCCAGGAGTTCGAGTCACTGGAATGCGAGCCTAAGAAGGACAAGATCGTGCTCATCCCCGATCATTTCGTCCCCAACAAGGACGTCGCCTCCGCCGAGCAGGCCGCGGAGATGAGACGCTTCGTCCAGAAGTATTCCCTTCCCCACTACTTCGAGGTAGGCAGGGGGGGTGTTTGCCATCAGGTGATGGTGGACGAGGGATTCGCCGCACCCGGGCGCCTCATAGTGGGGGCCGACTCCCACACCTGCACCTATGGAGGGATAAACGCCTTTTCCACGGGCATCGGCAGCACCGAGGCGGCCGCTTGCTTTGCTGAGGGACGCCTGTGGTTCAAGGTGCCCGAGGCCATCGATGTCCGCCTCAGCGGTAGGTTCCGCGGGCTGGTATCCGGCAAGGACCTGATAATCAGGATAATCACCGACATCGGCGTCGATGGAGCGAATTACAAGGCCTTCGAGTTCTCCGGCGTCGGGGTGGCCAGCGTCCCGGTCTCCGACCGTCTCACGGTCAGCAACATGGCCATCGAGGCCGGGGGAAAGGCGGGGATATTCCCATGCGATGAGCGAACCGTTTCATACCTTCAAGGAAAGGTCAGAGGTAGCTACACGCCGGTGGCGCCCGATCCCGGGGCGGTGTACGGACGTACGCTGGAGTACGACCTCGGCGCTCTCGACTATATGGTCGCCCTTCCCCATCTTCCCAGCAACGGTAAGCCTGCGGCAGAGGTGGACGTGGCCATCGACCAGGCGTTCCTGGGCTCGTGCACCAACGGACGGATCGAGGACCTACGCATCGCTGCCCAGGTCATGAAGGGCAAGAAGGTGCATCGGGACGTGCGAATGGTGGTGGTACCTGCTTCTACGCAGGTGTACCAGCAAGCTATTGAGGAGGGGCTGCTGGCCGAGTTCGTACGGTCGGGGGCCTTCGTCTCCGGACCGACTTGCGCGGCCTGCCTGGGGGGACACATGGGCGTTCTAGCCAAAGGGGAGAAGTGCGTGTCATCCACCAACCGCAACTTCATCGGCCGTATGGGGCACAAGGATTCGGAGGTGTACCTCGCCGGGCCAGCAGTGGTGGCGGCGAGCGCTGTGGCCGGAAGGATCGTGGCACCGGAGGCGATACAGTGAACGAACTAAGGGGGAGAGCATGGCGCTTCGATGACCATGTGGACACCGATCAGATCATACCCGCGGAAAGGCTCATCAGCCAGAACAACAACTGCCTGGGCGATTTCCTCTTCGAGAGGGTCCGTCCGGAGATGGCCAAGAGCGTGAACAAGGGCGACATCATCGTGGCCGGGAAGAACTTCGGCTGCGGGTCCTCGAGGGAGCATGCGCCCCGTGCCATCAAGCAGGCGGGGATCACCTGCGTGATCGCAGAGTCCTATGCTCGAATATTCTATCGCAACTCCATCAACGTCGGCATGCTGCCCATCGAGTGCAAGATAGATGCTGATGAGGGTAACGTCCTTACTATCGATGTTCAGAACGGTAAGATCGTGAACGAGACCAAAGGGATGGAATGGCGCTTCGCCCCGTTCCCTCCGTTCATCAAGGACCTGATGGACAGAGGGGGGCTGATGGCCAAGATCAGGGAGGAAAAAAAATGCATCAAGTAGCTGTGATACCGGGCGACGGCATCGGACCCGAGGTGATCGATGAGGGATTGAAGGTCTTGAACGCACTGGCCGAGAACCACTCCATCCAGTTCGACTTTCAAGAGTTCCAGATAGATGCGGAACGTTATCTGAGCACGGGCAAGCTCCTCACCTCAGAGGACGTGGAGGAACTGAGGAGGTTCGAGTCCATTTATCTGGGCGCGACCGGGGATGATAGGGTCAGACCAGGAATTCTGGAGAAAGGCATCCTCCTGGCTCTGCGCTTCTCTTTTGACCAGTACATAAACCACCGTCCGGCGCCCATGTGGAAGCCGTTCGGGAGACTGAAGAGGGATGTGGACTTTAACATCGATGTGTTCCGGGAGAACACTGAAGATTTCTATGTGGGAATTGGTGGAAGGTTCATGGACCAGGTGGACTCGAGGACGCTCGATATCGATAGGCACCTCTACCATATGAGCATCGACGTCAAGGCCTCATCCACTGTAGTGGACGAGTACGCGTACCAGGTGGGCCTGCTCTCCCGGAAGAACACCGAACGCTTCGCAGATTTCGTGATCGACTATACGAAGATGGTCGGTGAGAACTACATAACCATCATCGACAAGGCCAATGTCTGCAGTGACATCTATGGGATGTGGCGGGACGTGTGGTCGGAGAAGTGCCGGCAGGCCGGCATGGATTTCGGCTTCATGTTCGTTGACGCCAT
The DNA here is from genome assembly GCA_012719175.1 of Methanomassiliicoccus sp. NCBI lineage: Archaea > Methanobacteriati > Thermoplasmatota > Thermoplasmata > Methanomassiliicoccales > Methanomassiliicoccaceae > Methanomassiliicoccus > Methanomassiliicoccus sp. The sequence goes on along the minus strand of JAAYAX010000013.1, from coordinate 98,398 downwards.
GTCCATGGCCCTGGTCAAGAACCCGGACAAGTTCCGGATCGTGGCCACCCCCAACATGTTCGGGGACATTCTTACGGACCTTCTAGCGGAGGTAACCGGGGGTCTGGGTCTGGCACCCGGCGGCAACATCAACCCTCAAGGGATCTCGATGTTCGAGCCGGTCCATGGCAGCGCCCCGAAATACAAGGGATTGGACCAGATCAATCCGCTCGCCACCATCCTGGCGGGGAAGATGATGCTGGACAACCTTGGCCGCAGGGACCTGGGGAACCTGGTCACGAAGGCTGTGAGAGCCACCCTTGACAGGGGCATATATACCCGTGACCTTGGAGGAAGCGCCAAGACCCATGAGGTCGGTGACGCGGTGGCCGCGGAGATCCGTAGGCTCTGAGGTCCAAGCCCATTTAGGGCGGGAAGGCTAAGAGTGGGGGCGACCCTGAGCAGACGGCTATGAATAGCGGTCGCCACATCCCTTGGTTCATCGCCCCTGGCAGTAGCCGCAGCATGATGATGCAGTCCACCTGCGATCCCCGCACGGGGACCCCGACTCAGGATCAGCACCTGCCGCTATAGGCGGAGGGGTCGCCAGCACATGCGTAGACCGTGTGTTGGTGTGCTAAGCTGGTGAGATCATGATCACACATCGTACTCCGTCCACTATCAAATTATAGGAGCTGGACATTGAGGGTCACATTTCAGAGGAATTTGCATGTACAAGATCGCGGTGGTACCTGGAGATGGCATCGGGCCAGAGGTGATTGCTGAAGGGGTCAAGGTCCTGAATGCAGCAGCAGAGGTCGAATCGCTCTCCATTGAGTGGGAGTGGTTCCCCATCGGTTCGGAGAGGTACCTTCGGACCGGGGACCTGCTCACCGAAGAGGACATCGATCGCCTGGGAAAGAAAGATGCCATCTATTTCGGGGCCATAGGTGACCCCCGGGTCGCTCCGGGCATCCTCGAAAAGGGGATCCTCATCACCATGCGAACACGTTTCGATCAGTATGTGAACATGCGTCCGTCAAGGTCATGGCACCCATATACTCCATTTAAGAGGGAGCGGGATTTTGACATCACCTTTTTGAGGGAGAACACCGAGGACTTCTACATGGGCGCGGGCGGCTCCTTCCAAAAGAAGGAACCGACCTCCACGATCACGATAAGGCGGCACCTTTATGATCTGGACCTCAAGGTCGAGGCCACATCCTCCTCCGACTATGAGTTCGCCTATGAGGTAGGGATAATGTCCAGCAAGGGCATCGAGCGCTTCGCCGATTACGCGTTCGAGATGGCCAGGAACCGGGGGGTGGAGAAGATCACCGCCGCGGACAAGGCCAACATATGCACCCACCTGTACCATTTATGGAGGAGGATCTTCAAGCAGAAGTCGGAGGAGTATGGCATCCCCGTGGAGTTCATGTACGTTGATGCCATGGCCATGGCCCTGGTGAGGTCTCCGGAGCGCTTTGGTATCGTGGCCTGCCCCAACATGTTCGGCGATATACTCACCGACCTGGGGGCGGAGATCATGGGGGGACTGGGAGTGGCCGCATCGGGCAACATCAATCCCCATGGGGTCTCCATGTTCGAGCCCGTTCACGGTTCCGCACCTGATATCGCGGGACAGGGAAAAGCCAACCCTATCGCCGCCATCCTCGCGGCCAAGATGATGATTGATCAGCTGGGCCGTCCGGACCTCGGTAAGCTCATCGAATGGGCGGTGAAGAGGGCCATGGACCAAAGGTTGGTCACTGCGGATATGGGAGGCAAGCTCAATACAAGGCAGGCTGGGGACGCCATCGTGGAGATGATCCGTGCTTCTGGCTGATCTGACAAACCCTTTCAGCTCTACTTCCTTTTCCTAACCCCCCGGTCGTTATCATCGCTGGGTTTTATAGAAGAAAATTAATATTCATATCAGGACGGTGATCATCGATAAAAAATGTACCGCCCGACCGGACCGCTGACGATCAGGAACATGACCAGGGACGAGGTCGGCACGGCCGTTGAATGGGCTGACAAGGAGGGATGGAACCCCGGTCTCCACGATGCCGAGGCGTTCTATGATGCTGCGCCCACCGCCTTTTACGCCGGTGAGATCGCCGGCGAGATGATATCCTCTGTATCGCTGATCGATTATCCCGGTGACCTTAGCTTCTTTGGATTCAACATAGTCCGCAAGGACATGCGTGGCCTGGGGATCGGCAGAAGGATGGTGGAGCACGTTCTGGATAAGGGAAAGGGACGCAACATCGGGGCTGACGGCGTTCCCCACCTGCTCCCCCACTATCAAAGGATGGGTTTTCGACCAGTCTATTGGAATCATCGGTTCCGGGGATGGGGGGGCGGGGACCATGATCCTGACCTCGTGCTCGGGACCGAGATCCCCTGGGACGAGCTCTCCGCATATGATGCCCGGATCTTTTCCGCCCCCCGAAAGGACTTTCTCAAATCCTTTCTCTCCCAGGAAGGGACCACGGTGCTGGTGTCGCTCCAGGAGGAGACAATAGCTGGCTACGGGGCCATCAGGCCATGCAGGACTGGCCATAAGATAGGTCCGCTCTTCGCCGACAACCGACGCACAGCGGAGAAGGTGCTGCGCGGCCTCATCTCCACGATTCCAGGCGAGAAATACCTCCTTGATGTCACCGATTTCAACCATGAGGGCATGACCCTCGCGAACATCCTCCACTTGGCCGAGGTCTTCAGGACCGTGCGCATATATACCAAGGACCCTCCCGCCGTTCAGCTGGACCATGTCTTCGGGGTTAGCAGCTTCGAGATGGGATAGGATATGTAGCTTCTCGATATGAGGAGCAATGTTCACAGGGAACGCCCTAGGTGTGAGGGGGGACGTTCGCGAGCTCTGAACTGTGACGATCGACCTTCATCAATGGTCCGACTCCCGGCTTCCTGTGACAATGGGACCCAGGCTCTTTAAGGAGGGTGATTCTCCCTACTTCATGGACGGGTCGAATGGCCCAGGTCCGACCGGGTATCAGAAATATTTTGGGGAGCGCAGGGAAAGGATTCCACGTCGCTTAACGGTGAACAGCGCTCCCATCTACAATGTATCACGCCCTAGGGCTGCGGGCGGTCTTCGGCCCGCTCTTCCGTCACCTCCTTTATGTATGTCCGAACTTCCTTGATGTATCCCGGTCGCGAGGTCCCTATGACCATAGATATGGAATCCTGAGGGCAGACATCGACACACACCCCGCAGGCGATGCAGCGGAACACCTCCATGGTGGTGGTCCCTGCCCTCCTGTCGACCTTGACGGCTAGGGTTGGGCAGCGTTTCTGGCAGAGCCCGCAGAGGGTACAAGCTTCCATGTTCCAATCGACCCTGCCTCTGTTGCCTTCGGGTATGTCCGCAGGCCCTTCAGGATATCTTGTCGTTACCGGTCCAGTGATCAGGTTCCTCAGCACTATGGACAGCATGGCCATATGCTCACCTCTCCGTGCAGCATATGCAGGGGTCCACAGAAACGGTGATCACAGGTATGTCCGCCATCTCGCAGCCGGGGACCATGGCCGACAGTGCGGCCACGTTCACGAACGCCGGGGTCTTGATCTTGATGCGCTCCAGGTCCGCCGTTCCTTTGGCCTTGACATAGTAGAGCAGCTCCCCGCGAGGCGCCTCCAGCCGAGTGAAGGCCTCGCCCTTGGGATTACCCTTTACCGGGGCTTGCAGAGGTCCGCCCGGTAGCTCCGACACCGTCTGACGTATCAGGTCTATCGATCGGAGGACCTCCTCCACCCTGACCATGCTGCGGGCATAGGCATCCCCTTCCTCTCTCACCACCAGATGGAAGTTCAGACCCTGGCTATATGTATCCCTGAGGTCCTGGGCGAGACCGCTGGCCCGGGCCACAGGACCAACTACGCCGTAGTTGCGCGCCATCTCCTCGGTGAGCACACCCTTGCCAACCGTGCGTGCCCTTATGGTGGGGTCCTTCTCAAAGATCTCGGCAAGCTCCTGGAAACGAACTTCCAGACCATCCAGTTTGGTGATCACGTCCGCCTGCTGCTCCGCGGAGATGTCCCTCCTGACCCCTCCGATGGTGTTCATGCTGTAATGCACCCGGTTCCCGGATATGTCATTGACCATGCGCATGATGGACTCCCTCTCCCGGAAGAGCTGCATGAACAGGCTCTCGTAACCGATGGCCTCGGCGGTGTGGCCCAGGGCCAGGAGGTGCGACGTCAGTCGCTGGCTTTCCATCATGATCGTGCGGATGTACCGTGCCCTCTCCGGCACCTCGGCCTGGAACAGGGACTCCAGGGACTGGCAGTAGGCGGTGGAGTGGAAGAAGGAGCATATGCCACACACCCTCTCGCACATGTAGATGCTCCTGCGGAAGTCGCTGGTCAGCGCCTTCTCTAGGCCACGGTGGTTGTATCCATAGTTGATCTCCACCCCTATGACGGTCTCCTCGCTCAGCTTCAGGCTGAGGTTCAGCGGCTCCAGGAACGCAGGGTGCTGCGGCCCGAAAGGTATCAGTGTCGTCCTGCTCATATCATCACTCTCCCTGTGTCCTTAGCGGGGGCTGGCCTCCCGGTCCCAGGAACAGTCCTCCCTGCACCCCCTGGAAGCTCAGTCCCAGCAGATCCATCATCTCCCTCTCCATGTTCTCCGCTCCCTTGTACTCTGGCGATAGGCTCTCCAGCTCCTCGTCCCAGCGGCAGCGGACGCGGAGTTTGATGAGCTCACCTCTCCTGTCCATGATGTAGATGAGCTCCGCGGTGCCTTCACCATCATCCGCGGCCACGATGGTCACCAGGCGTGTATCCTTCTCCCTCATCATGGCAGCGACCCTCGCGACCGTCTCGGTGTTGGAGCATCCGCTCATGCTCTCGCCCCCTCGGACGAAACGCTGGTGATCTCCCTCCACTTGTTCACGGCCATGACCACTCCGTCGATGAGGACCTCGGGACGGCAGGCACAGCCAGGGACGTACACGTCCACGGGAATGACCGAGTCCACGCCCCCGCAGGTGTTATAGCAACCCACGAAGGGGGCGCCCGTAGAAGCGCAGTCACCGCAGGCCACCACCAGCTTGGGATTTGGCATCTGCTCGTACAGGTTCCTCAGCCGCGGAGCGCATTTCGTCGTCACTGGACCTGTGACCAGCAGTATGTCGGCGTGCTTGGGGTTACCCTTGTTCATCATCCCAAACCTCTCCACATCGTACTTCGGCGTCAGCAGCGCCCATATCTCGATATCGCACCCGTTGCACGATCCTGTGTCGAAGTGCAGTATCCATGGCGATCTCGCCTCTCTTCTTCCCTTCACTGTATCACCCCAGTATTGACCAGGTAGAGGACGATCATATTGAGCATCACCGCTCCCAGACAGAAGGTGAGGCTGAAGCGGAGCATCCTCCAACGGGTAAGCCTTGCAGTTGTGTTGTCGATAACGGCCGTCATAACGACCACCGCGAGTACCACCATTGCCTTGACCGCCAGGTCCAGCGCGGGGTCGGGCAGGCGGAAGAGGAGCAGCAGGATCCCGAACATCACTGCCAGTTCGAACCAGTGGGCCAGTTTGGTGATGCCCAGCCCCCTGCCGGAGAACTCCACGTAGGGTCCGGAGACGATCTCCGAGTGCGCGGTGGCGATGTCGTAAGGCGATTTCTCCAGCCTGATGAGGAGCACTGGCACCATAGACGCCGCTGCTAGCGGCAGGGTCAGGACCAGCATCTCATCCATATCTGAGCCCAGGAACGAACCGCTGGCATATCCTAAGGATAGCACGATCATCATGACCACCGGTTCCGTGGCCATCATCTGCACCAGCTCGCGCTGGGCTCCCAGATGGGAGTATGGTGATCGCACCGAGAGGGCGGCCATGACCATGAGGAAGCAGCCCACCCCCGATAGGAGGAAGGCGGTGAGGACGTCGCTTCCCATGATCAGCACCAGGGCTGCCGATGCTTGTAGGACCAGGGCCCCGTAGGCGAACATGGCCTGAGAGCCGTTCACGTAGCTCCCTTTCTTATGCAGCAGCTTCGTCAGGTCGCGTAGTGACTGCAGGACCGAGGGACCCTGGCGCCCCTGCAGGCGGGCCGTCAGGACCCGATCTAGGCCTAGCAGCACACCGACCAGCAGCGGGACCGCCGCCCATAGGGCCAGGAGGGCTATCTGCTCGAAGGAGGAGCTCACGCTGCCACCTCCTGGATGAGCGGAGAGAACACCATGACGATGATCAGGAGCGCCATCAGCATGTTGGCCGTCCAAGTGATCTTTGCCACCTTCGCTTCCGTCCAGTAGTAGAACGTACCGACTTGGACGTCGCTGCCTTCCCCGCATGTGTAGACCTCCCGGACCTGTGGCGCCCTCCGTGGCAGTATGACCACAATCACCAGCAGGGCTGCAAGGACGACAAGGGCCACCATGGGGAACAGGCCCATGGTCGTGAACAGTCCCCACTCGCCCATTTGAAGGGCGGGCTCGAAGACCCTGGAGACATAGGGATTGATGAGACCATCTAGGAGCGGACCCATCAGGACGGTCGCCAGTATACCGACCGTGGCCGTCGCCATCAGGGTCGCAGCATACGTCCGGGGGGTCCCGTCCCGCTGGAGACGGTCCCTCCTGATGCCGCCTGTGAAGATCCTCCCTAGCCATTTCGCGTAATAGACCAGGGTGGCCCCGAAGCCCAGGACCAGTAGCAGCGCGATCAAGGGATGGGAGGCAACGGCCTCGCTGAGCAGCCACTTGGACGCGAACATCCCGAAGGGGGGCATGACCATCATGGACACGCCCACCAGGACCATCGCGGACACCAGCGGCATGGAGTCCCGGAGGCCCTCCATGGCATCGATCTCCTCCGACCCTGTCCGTTCCTTAATGACGCCGACGGACATGAAGAGGAGGGCCTTGGATATGGCATGGAAGACCAGGAGGAGCATCGCCGCCGTCAGGGCCAGGGACGTACCCAGGCCTGCGCACGCCACGATCAAACCCAGGTTGCTGATTGTGGAGTAGGCCAGCACGCGCTTGGCGTTGCTCTGGGTCATGGCTAGAACGGCCGTGATAACGAAGGAGATGACCCCCACCAGTGCCACTATCGTCGAAAGCGCTCCGCTGCCCTGAAGCTTGGGAGCCAGCCTCAGCAGGAGGTAGACTCCCAGGTTGACCATGGTTGCCGAGTGCAGTAGGGCCGAGACCGGGGTCGGCGCCACCATGGCACCCAGCAGCCACTTCTGGAATGGGATCTGGGCCGACTTGGTGAAAGCGGCCACGGCCATGAGCGCCAGAGGTAGAAAGGCCAGCCTGCCTAATGCCGCTCCCTCAGGTATCTGGTCGATGAACACCGTACCGAATAGGGAGTGGCACAGCAGGATCCCCACGGCCAGGGCCAGCCCGCCCCCTAGAGTGTATTCGGCCGCAGTGACCGCGGACCTTCGGGCATCTTTCGTACCGGTATGGCCTATTAGAAGGTACGAACACAGCGTGGTGACCTCCCAGAAGAAGAACAGCCACAGCAGGTTGTTGGAGAAGACCGCCCCGTTCATCGCCCCCAGGAACAGCAGCATCACAGCGAAGAACCGCCCATGGTCCTCATAGTGGGTCATGTACCTGACCGCGAAAACGCATATTATGGACCCTATGACCGAGGTGATGAACGCCATCATCACACTTAGCTGATCAACATTCATAGCTGCCCCATGCTCACTGACACCGCCCACCTCCATGGCAGTGAGGACAACGAGCTGGAGGCCGGCGAACACTCCCGCCAGGGCGCTCTTTGCCTTCCAGGAGATGTATAAGAATGCGAGCATGAGTATGAGGTCCAGGATCGTTATTCCTACGCTGATCGTTTCAAGACCATACGCATCCCGGACGATCGGCCCTGCTGTCACCACTATCGATAGAAGGGCTAGAGCAGATATTGCCATAAGCACGGAGACCGCTCCGACCGCCTTTCCTATCGCTGGCAGCTTTCGCAGGTAAAGGCAGACCAGAGCTCCCACGACAGGAGCAACGATAAGAAAGGCCACCAGCAGGTCGAGGATAAGTTCATCCAATGCAGCTCACCGTCCCTGAACTATACTCGCCCCCCTTCAAGGCCATCTGACCTTCAACCGCTGGCTCTCCCATCGACGAAGCTCCTTCAAGGCGATGGGAGGATTGGTGTTCCCGTGTTCGGGTCATTCCTATTCCTCACGGCTTTCATCGGTCTGACCGAGCATAAACTCGTGTTAGCCGCTGAAAAGAAGAAGAGGAACAAAAAGTGAGGAGGAATGCTCCTTTTTTTCATCGGTCAATAAAAAAAGGGAATGGATTAACGCAAGCCAGCAAGCTGCCGGGCGAGCTAGTGCCAAGGCCCGGCGATCCTTTCCTGCAATAGCTTGTTCCTCCACGTTTTGAACAACCAGGTGCTGCGAATGATCCTGGAAAAGGTGAGAACGGTCTCCTCATCATTGGATATGTCCTCCACCATCTCCATATGCTTATCCATGGTGGGGGACCAGCAGCTGAGGACGACCAGATCAGGAAGGTTGCTGGACTCCAATCCTACGAGTATACGAGGGCCGAACCTGTCGTTCAAGCGGGCGATGTATCGGCCCTTGTTCTCACCCGGCCGCAGCTCGATATGAACAAGGGAGTAGATACCGGAGGTCCTTTCTGGCATCCAATTGGTGCTAAGCTCAATGGACCCTTGCTCCACCATGGTGTCAAAGTGACGCCTGACCGTCTTCACGGAGACATCGAGATCATCAGCTACCTCGTTCAGGGGTTTCCTTGCATCATCGTGCAGTGCCGCTATGATGCGATAATCCAGTAATGTGAGAGGCTTGGTGCCGGTATATTTGTGATGGACCGGTATGTTGGCCGAGGTCGCCCTGGAGGGTATGACCACGCTGAGCTCCCTTATCTCCAGGTTCTCCCGGATACGTTCCACGGAGGGCCCAAGGTCATCCAGACCTTTCAGTAACAGAGTTATGACCAGGGCGTTCGATCCGAATTGATATACCTTCTCCGTGAAGCTCCTTTCGGTCGGTTCCTTCATATGGCCATTTATGGACAGGGACTCGCTGACCCCCATGATCTTAACGGGAACAGCTCTGAGGTAGCCAGAAGAAATATTGGCGGTGAACTTGGTGACGATCCCCTGGTCTATGAGGTTCTGAAGGCGTCTGTGGACCGAGGGCACGGAGATCCCCAGCTCATGGGCCATCTCCCGATGCGTGATCCTGTTGTTGATGAGCAGAAGCTGAAAAAGCCTCAGGTCCTTTTCGTCCATCCGCTCCCAATATTATTGTCAGGTCAAAATCTTTTCTGCGCCATGAGTGGTCTTAATTATTTTTTCAAGGTCATCGCAATGCCGCTACACCATCACGTGGGGGTGGGGAGGTGGACAGGATCACGACTGTATGAACTTGAGGTACTCGAGGTCCTTATCCTTATGGAAATCGTCCATGAGGCTCTTGACGCTCTCCGCATCCCCTTTAATAAGTATGACATCAAGGCATTTTCCGTTCTTAAGATGGGAATGCAGCTGCGTGGATATTATGTCGGTGTGATGGTGCACCGACTCCTCGAAGTTCTGCTCATCCCTTTTACGATGGACGGTTATCAGAACGCCTTCCACCTCTCCAGTGAGGGACGCCCTCTCCTTCAGTTCCGCCTCCGCTGCTCTGAGGCAAGCCCTGATGGCCTCGCTCCTTCCTGCCAGCCCCAGCTCCTTCTCCATCTTGTCAAGCACTTCGAGGTTCTTCTCGTTCAGGGAGACGCTGATGACCGCCATCTTGCGCATGGCATGGTATCGACCGCAGGCCTAATAAAAATATGGCCGAAAGTTGTTAATCATTAATAAAAATTTTAAAATAGTACGATCAGACCGATCCATCGAACCGCGGTCTCTTCCCTCACCTTGGCCAATAGTAAAAAGATGATGCCAGGGAAGCTTCTTTCCACAAAGGGAAAGCTCCCTCGGAGAGAACGAGAACTCCTTAAGAGCCTAGTGCAGCACCTTCGTGTCGTCAGACGCCCCTGAGGGGCTGTTCTCTGCTGCCAACTGGGCGACAAAGTCCTCGAACTTCACGCCGAACTTGGCTCCCTTGACACCATGCTTCCTAACCGCCAGGGTGCCGTTCTGCTCCTCCTTGTCCCCGATCACGATGATGTACGGTATCTTCTGCAGCTCCGCATCCCTGACCTTACCCTCCACGGTACCGTAGCTGAGGTCCAGATCCACACGGTAACCGAGGTCGAACAGCCTATCGTGGATCTCCTTGGCGGACTTGGCATTGTCATCCTTGAAGGAGATAACGCGCAGCTGCACCGGGGCCAACCAGAGGGGGAAGTTGCCGTTGTAGTGCTCGATGAGTATGCCTATGAACCTCTCCAGGGAGCCATAGATGGTACGGTGGAGCATGATGGGGCGGTGGTCCTTGCCATCGTCCCCTACGTACTTTATCTGGAACCTCTCAGGCATCTGGAAGTCCACCTGGATGGTGGCGGTCTGCCACTCCCTTCCCAGCGAGTCCTTGATCTTGAAATCTATCTTGGGTCCGTAGAACGCTCCATCTCCCTCGTTGACCTCATATTTGGCGCCTCTATCGTCCAGGACCTTCCGTAGGAGGCTCTCTGCCTTGTTCCACTGCTCCATCTGCCCCATGAAGTTCTCGGGCCTGGTGGACAGCTCCATGCGGTATTGGAAACCGAAGAGCTGGTAGAACTTGCTGACCAGCTCGATGATACCATTGATCTCGGATTCCAGCTGCTCCTCCGTGCAGTAAACATGCGCGTCATCCTGGGTGAACTGGATGACCCTGAAGAGCCCAGAGAGGACGCCGGAAAGCTCCACTCTGTGGACCTCCCCCATCTCCCCTACTCTCATTGGCAGTTCCCGGTAGCTGCGGTCCTTGCTGTTGAACACCAGTATACCCCCGGGACAGTTCATGGGCTTGACCACGAATTGGCGGTCATCGTAGTTGGTGAGGAAGATGTTGTCCTTGTAATGCTCCCAGTGGCCGGAGGTCTTCCACAGGACATCGCTCATGACCTGCGGGGTCTTTATCTCCACGTAACCGGCCTTCCTGTGCTCTGCCCTCCAGAAATCGATGAGTGCGTTGCGTATGATCAGCCCCTTAGGGTGCCAGAAAACCATTCCTGGTGCAACGTCGTAGAAGCTGAACAGGTCCAGTTTCTGGCCGATGATGCGGTGATCGTTCTCCTTGAGGTCACCCTTGCTCAGCTTGGTCTTGGATATCTGCTTCAGCATCACCGATGGATCGTACTTCTCCACCTCGACCTTCTTGGCCTCGAGGCGCATCTCCCTGGACAGTTCAGATAGGGGGTGCCCCTTGCAGCTTATCTTGAATGACTTGTACCAGCCGAACGGCGCGCGATGGGCCTTTAGGCCCTTCTCTTGAAGGATCGCTTCCATGGTCCGGAGCATCTTCTTCCCAACGTCCGGGGAGGACAACGAGGAGGACAGGTGAGCGTAGGGGTATAGGACGATGGTGTCCGCACCGACCTTCTTGGAGACCTGCACCAGGTCATCGGTGACCTTCTTTGCTATGGCCTCAGGATCGCTCTCGTCCTCCTTCTCCACGCTGATGAAGGCTACCAGGACCTCCTCGAACCGACCTTGCTTCTCATCCTCGGTGATCTGGTCGGCGACGGGAGTAGGCTTCTTCACAGCGTACTCCAGGTAGTCAGAGTGAATGTAAAGGGTCTTCATCAGGCCGCTCCTAATACCTGTCGTATATTTACGGTTTCTCCGGAAAAAATGGCTTACGCATCCTCACTGGCCCCACGAGGGCATCTGTGAAAGTTCCGATCAAGCCGTGAGGACCTTGCAAGCAAGGGTCCGAGCCCGTCCTGGCCAGCACTTACTACGGTGTAGGAAATGTCCCCTGAGACCACACATTATAAATCGAGCGAACAGAATCACTGGCACGTTCCTATGAGGTCGAGGTCAGCTTTATCCCAAGATCGTAGTGGCAAGAACGCTCTCATCGCCGTTGTTATCGTCATCGTGCTGGTGGCGTCATCGATAGGGGCATTCATGTTCTTAACCGGCGAGAACCGGGCAGCGCAGAAAGGAGATGTCGTCAAGGTCGACTACATAGGTAAGCTGGCGGACGGAAGGGTCTTCGACACATCGATATACTCCGTGGCTGCAGACAATACCACCAATCCCAAATCGCTCTCTTTCAGCTTCAGGGGCAACGAGACCGTCTACAAGCCATATGAGTTCATCCTTGGCTCGCAGGGCACACTGACTGGTTTCAGCGAGGGGATCGTGGGCATGAAGAAGGGGGAGACAAGGACGATAGTCATTCCCGCTGGCGAGGGATATACGCTTAATGAAAGCAAGCTGATAACTCTCCAGCTCACGGAGTCGGTCCCGGTCCAGAGAACCATGTCCATCAGTGATTTCGAGGACTACTTCAGCGCCACCCCTACCGGCTTCATGCTGTACACCGATCCGGTGTACGGTTGGAACGTGCAGGTGCTGTTCGTCGACGGTGCGAACGTCCGCATCCTCAACGACATTCCCTCGGGCGGTGCTGACTACAAAGCATATGGCAGCTCATCGGATCCAAGCCAGGGATGGCAGATCAACGCCACATACGACAGCACGGGTGATAACATCATTGTACATCACCAGTTGGACGCCTCCAGTGCGTTCGCCAAGAAAGGCATCGACTACACTGGCTCCGAGATCTATGTGGAGAGCGTGGACGTGACCAACGGGACGGCCGTAATCAATCATGATCGAGAGGTGGCCGGTAAGGAGCTGACCTTCATAGTTACTCTCATCTCCATAAGTTAGAACACTTTCCTTCGTACTTCCTGAGGAGGTATCGGCCGGAGAGGACGCTGAACCATCCCAGGAGGAGGCCCACGACCACGTCCGCGGGCCTGTGCAGGCCGAGGTAGAGCACGCCGATCATGTTCAGACCTAGAATGATGAGCGCGACCATTGCTCCCTTCCCTTTGCCCCGCAACGCCAGGGCGACCACGGTCAGGAGGGTGGTGTGGCCGCTGGGAAAGCTTTGGCCACGCGATATCAGGTCGTCGGATAGGGGTCCCCAAAAATTATCCTTGTACAGCAATGGGCTCACTCCGGACGAAGGGTCCAGGGCGGGACGGGTCGAGAGCATCAGAACATGAGCAAGAAGCAGGACAATGCTGGCGATGGCCATCGAGGTGCAATATGTCCGGAACCTATTGCGGTCCGTAGATAGCAGCCACAGGGCGGCCGTTCCCAATGTCAGGGGGAAGAGGAGCACATAAAGGAAGGAGAACAGGAACACGAGCTCTCCTGGAAGCCAGGACTGCATCGCAGAGACCTCTTCTCCGAGGAGCTGGAAGGCATCAGGCAATAGAAGGGGAGGCGCGGCAGACACCATCGAACGCTCTGTCCAGGCCTTTCCTCCCAACGCTAAGAGCAGCAGAAGGATGAATGGCCACTCCTCCTTAGCATTCCTGAGGGCTTCGGCCGTACCCTTCCTACCCAAGCTCAGGGCCATGAAAGCGAGGGTGCCTGCGGCCAGGAAGGCGAGCGCGGGCAGAGTGGAGGACATCGAGCAACTATTCCTCCGCCACCCTGCGGTAAGCGGCCTCCACGTCCTGCACGATGTTGTCCCAGGAGAATCTCAGGATGTGCTCCCGCGCCCGCCGGGCGGTGGCCTCTCGGACCTCATCGTCCTTTAGCAGCTGGTTGAGGGCCGCGGCGATGGCCTTGCTGTCCTTGGGTGGAGTGAGAACACCGCCGTCACCCACCGCCTCCGGCAGGCCCCCCACCCGGGATGCCACCACCGGTTTGCCGTAGGACATGGCCTCCGCCACTGCCAGGCCATAGGACTCGAACAGCGACGGCATGGCGAAGACCTTGCAATTGGAGAGCAGCTCTATCTTCCTCTCCTCGCTGACCCGTCCCGTGAAGGTGACCTTCTCCCCCACACCTGCCTTTCGGACCACCGACTCCAGACGCTCCCTCTCCGGCCCATCCCCCACAACGATGAGGCGGCCGTCGACCTGGTCCATGGCCTTGATAAGATAAGGGATGCCCTTGGTCCCGACCAAGCGTCCGATGAAGAGTATGTAATCCCCCTCCGTGCCCACCTCCGGGGGGACCTCGATCCCCGGAGGGATGACATCCAGCAGGGCGGGGTCGAACCCTCGCTTAAGAAGATCGCCCTTTATGAACTCGGTGATGCAGATCACCCGGCGCTTCCTTATGATGCGACAGAACAGGGCGTCATTGATCAGGCTGGGGATGCGGTTGAGGCCGTGCCCCTCCCCGTAGGTGTTATGGAAGGTGAACACCCATTTTCCCCGGTAGCGCTTCATGGCCTTGGTGTAGGATGGGGCCCACCGGTAGTGGAAGTCCACCACGTCCGGGTCCAGCCCCTCCAGTGCCTCCAGGACCCCGGGGGTGGTGACGAAGGGAGGGTTATAGATGTCTGTGAACTTCGATGGGAGGCGCACGATGCGGTAACCATCCCGTTCCTCCTCTTCGGAGGTGCCCGGCAGTTGCGAGGTCAGGACGATCATCTCGTGCTTACCGGCGAGCCGGCAGGACACCTCATGCAGTCGGTGCTCTATGCCGCCCATGTAAGGGTAGTGAAATGGGTTAAGCAGTACCACACGCATCTTGCGACTTCCTCTTTCTGTAATAGGAGACGATCACGCTCAGTAGGATGATGGCGAGAACCATCACCACCGTCGCTACTCTGGCCGTACCCTGGGAGAAATAGACGACGAATATGCCGCTGAGGGCAAGGATGATCCCGTACTTGATCACTCCCCCGATGACGACAAAGGCGAGGGATTTCTTCAAGCTCCATTGGGTCACCGCAATGAACGCCCCCAGGAAGGGAACCACCGGTGCGATGCGGTTAACCAGGATCATCCGCTCGTCCCGGCAGAACAGGAAAGCCTGGTAACGACGGATGACCTCGCAGATGCGCTCGGGAACCTTGGCCCGTTTCACTATCAAGTATAGGGTCATGACGCCGGTGATCTCCGCCAGTACGATGGTGACCAGAACACCTCCGGCATACATCAGCAGGGACGGACCGGGGTTCAATGGCACGGTGGTGAAGATGATGACCGTGAACAGCTCCGGCACTGTGGGAAAGAGTATGGCATCGACATAGAACAGAATGAAAATGCAAACTAGACCGCCATAGAGTCCTAATGGCTGGAACAGATCATAGACCATCGTACCTATGTCGGTCATTTTCTTCAGATAATCCGTATGTCTTAGAACTACTTTCCGTTCAGCGATATTTTCTTCCGCTCGATGGTGGCCTCATAAAGCTCGACCAGCTTCTGTGCGCTCTTCTCATGGGAGTATCCCAGGGCGAACCGCCGGGTGCTCTCGCTGATCTCTTGAGAGTGTTCCAGGGTTTCCCTCATGGCGGTCGCGCAGGATCGCACGTCCTCCTCGAAAAGATAGCCGTTCTCACCTGGCCTGACCATCTCCGCCACCGCCCGGAAGTTGATGCCCGCCACGGGCTTTCCTGTGGCCATCGCCTCCAGCGCTGCCAGGCCTTGGGTCTCGAACTTGGAGGCTATGGTGAAGGCATCGCAGGCCGCGTACGTCGATGGCAGCTCATCATCCGGTACGAATCCGGTGAACACAACCCTGTCCTCCATCCCCATCTCATGCACCATTTCCTGGTAGTGCTTCTTCGCCGGCCCCTCTCCGACGAGGACCAGTCTCACCTGAGGGTCCTCCTTGGACAGAAGGGAGAAGCCGTCAAGGACGAGGTCCAGGTTCTTTTCCTTGGCGATCCTCCCCACGTGCATCAGGACCTTCCTGTCCCTGAGACCGAACCTCTCCCTGAAGGCGGCCCCGTCCACGTCAGGATTGAAGCGGGTGGTGTCCACCCCGGTAGGGATGACCTCGACGCGGTTCATGCTGGGCGCGTAGGACAAAAGCTCGTTCTTGATGGCGTTGGTGGGAGCGACCACCGCATCCGCCCGCTCCAAGAGCTCCCGCAGATAGAACCAGAACGGCCTGGTCAACATCCAATCGGGGACGTCGATGGGGGAATAGAACTTGGCCGCATCTGTGAGCATGGTGTGGAACGTCACCAGGTTGGGTATGTGGAGGGTCCGTGATGCGAACATCGAGCGCACGGCCATGAACAGCAGGCCGTGATTGTGGATTATGTCCACATTCAGTTCCTTGAGGATCTCGCACTTGTTGGAAGGGAAGATGGCGGCGTTGTAGCCAGGGTACTTCTTGTAGTTCAGGGAACGGAAGTAATAGACGTCCTCCTCCTTGTGGCTGTTGCCGGGATCGGGAGCGAAGATGAAGACCTCATGGCCCATGCGTTCCAGCTGCGCCTTGGTCAGCAATATGGAGCTGACCACCCCATCGCGCGCTGGCAGATATGTGTCCGTGAACATGGCGATTCGCATTGATAATCCTCATCGTAGGGCTTTCTCGATCCTGCTGACCAGCTCTTCGGGGCTGGAGGCTAGCACCCGGACCAGGGGCTCCGTTCCCGGGCCACCCCGGTCACAGGCAACATCGGGGACACATCCAAGGACGTTTATTAGGTCTTCCATCGCCTCTCTTTCACAGCGGGTGATGTCTCCGGTACCCATCCTACGCCGGTATGTACCGATGCTCAGGCCCG
This sequence comes from Methanomassiliicoccus sp., assembly GCA_012719175.1. Classification (NCBI taxonomy): domain Archaea; kingdom Methanobacteriati; phylum Thermoplasmatota; class Thermoplasmata; order Methanomassiliicoccales; family Methanomassiliicoccaceae; genus Methanomassiliicoccus; species Methanomassiliicoccus sp. Next base: position 81,779 of record JAAYAX010000013.1, on the reverse strand, counting down.
CGCGCCTCGCCCAGTTGACGACACTGCTAGTGCATCTCAGGCTCATGCCGGCCCTCATCCCTCCGTCGTACATCATCGACGCCAAGACCGCAGCGGACAGGCGGGGGGCTCCCCCGAAGGTCGGGCAACGCTCGCCCTCCCGGGCACGGGTGGGGACGGCCGTCCCGCAAACGTCCATGATGTTCGTGGCCCCGGGGAGGCAGAACACCATCTCCGCTCCGGTCTCAGGGACCCAGCTCCTGGGAAGCGATCCCCCCGCTCTCTCGGCAGAGGCCTTTAGTCGGGCTGATACACGATATCGATGCGCATCCTTCAGGATACCGCCCATGGGTTCCACCACAGGCACGCCCCTCCCCACCTGGAAGCGGCCGGCTATCGATTCCATGATCGCTGCGCGCGACGCTATGAAGGACTCCCATACCCCCATCCCCTTGGCCAGGTTGGCCGTGAGGTACGAGGAGAGGATGCAGCCCCCACCATGGCCGCGGGCCTCCACCCGGGGGGACCCCAGGCGCAGGAACTTACCCTGGTGATAGAGCGTGTCCACGCTCCTGTCCCCGTCCATATGACCCCCCTTTAGAAGGACCGCCTCCGACCCCTGCTTTACCAGGGATCGACAGGCCCTGCGCACGTCGTCGTCCGTGGATATGCTCAGGCCGGTCAGGGCCTCCGCCTCGGGGACGTTGGGCGTGATAATGGTGGCCAACGGCGCGATCCTCTCTCGCATCGCCTCCACCAGACCCTCCCGCCCCAAGGCATCTCCCACGCCCGCTACCAGGACCGGGTCCACCACTAGGGGGAAATCCGTGGAGGCCAGTCTCTGGGCCACGGCCGTGGCTATCTCTGCCGAGTACAGCATGCCGGTCTTGGCCGCCGATATATGGACATCCTCCAGGACGGCATCCATCTGCCCGATGATCTCATCCACGGGCAGGGGCAGTATCCTGGCGACCCGGCATGAGTTCTGGGCCGTCACTGCGGTGATGGCCACCGCCCCATGCACACCCTGGGATGCCATGGCCTTGACGTCTGCCTCTATGCCCGCCCCTCCTAGGGAGTCGGAGCCAGCTACCGTGAGCGCTACCAGCACACATACTGGACCAGATTAGGGGATATTAATCTCCTTGGACGCTAACCGGAGGGACCGGGCCCCCGGGGTGCGGTAAATTATAAATACGCACCCCCCTTTCAAAAAACGATGAAGGCGACCAGCGGGCATTTCATGTTCGGGCCCGATTTCCAATACAAGGACCTTGCAGAGTCGTTCCCGGAGATCCTCAAGGTCTTCTTGGAGGAAACAGACCAGTTGCCGGACGATGATGACGTCATGCAGATGTTCATTTTCATCAACCAGCAGGCGCTGAGGAAGAACGAGAAGCCTGAAGGATACAACCGCAAGGGCCGGATGCGCATGATCTTCCCGCTGGGAAGCAACCAGTTCTATCTGAAGTCCAACATTGCGGGCAGCGAGGTCGTCCGTCTCAGTGAAAAGGTCAGCAAGCTCCTAACGAAGAGCGGTGTCAAGCACACCCTGCAGTGGAACGCCCTGGGCCCCAAGGAAGTCGATTAGTAGCGGCCTCGGGCGAGGTCGTTTCGCTTCTGCCGACGGTCTCCAGACATCATCAGAGTTGATCGAACATGTTTTAGAGAGTGCTCCTTCTCATTCCAGAAGGGCGCTGAACGCGCCCGCTATTCTTTTCCTCTCCCGTTCCACATATGAGGCCTGAGCCTTGATCTCGGACCTTGCGCGCTCCACCTGCGGAGCGAAGACCAGGGGCGAGGTCCCTCCCAGGGACGTTCTGCGGGCCACGCACCTCTCGATGGGCAGCAACTCGAACACATCCTCCTCGATCAGGTCGCAGAACCCTTTCAGCTCCTTTAGCGACAGGTCCTCCAGCCTGCCCTTCCTCTCGATGGCGTGGCGGACCACCGCCCCCACCACCTCGTGGGCATTGCGGAAGGGAAGGCCCTTGACGACGAGGTAGTCCGCGAGGTCAGTGGCGTTGAGGAAACCTTCCTGGCATGCCTGGAACATCCTCTCCGCGTTGATCTTCATGGTGGAGATCATGGATGTGGTCATGCGCAGGCAGGGGATCAGGCGGTCGTAGGAAGCGAAGAGGGCGGGTTTGTCCTCCTGCAGGTCCCGGTTGTAGGCGGTAGGAAGGCCTTTCATCGTCACCATAATGCTGACGAGGTCCCCTAGAGCCGCCCCGGCACGGCCCCGGGTCAGTTCCGCGACATCGGGGTTCTTCTTCTGGGGCATGATGCTGCTTCCGGTGGAATAGGCATCAGCCATCTCCACGAAGCCGAACTCCGGCGAGGACCAGTACACAAGCTCCTCGCACAGGGAGGAGAGGTGCACAGCGGTCAGGGCCGCGGCGAACAGATACTCGGCCACGAAATCACGGTCGGAAACGCCGTCCATGGAGTTGGAGCAGGGAGCCTCGAAGCCCAGCAGCTGTGCCGTGTATGTCCTGTCGATGTTGTAGGTCGTTCCGGCCAGTGCGGCCGATCCCAGGGGGCAGATGTTGAGCCGCTCGTAGGAATCGATGAAGCGCCCAGCATCACGCTGCAGGCGCTGAAGATGGGCCATCATCCAGTGCCCTACCGTCACCGGCTGCGCATGCTGGACGTGGGTGAAGCCGGGGAGTATCACGTCGTGGTAGGCCTCCGCCCGCTCCATCAGCCCCTTCTCCAGCATCATGATGGTCTCGATGGTGTCCAGGGTGGCATCGCGGAGGAACATGCGTACGTCCGTCACCACCTGGTCGTTCCTGCTGCGGCCCGTGTGCAGCCTTGCGCCGGCGTCCTGGATGCGGTCGGTGAGAATGAACTCGATGTTGGAGTGAATGTCCTCCAGGTCCTGCTGGATGGGAAGTGTCCGCTCCTCGACCTGCTTCAGTATGCCCTTGAGGCCCTGCTCGATATCCTTGGCATCCTTGGCGCCGATGACGTTCTGACGGGCCAGCATGCGCACGTGGGCCAGGGAGCCGATGACATCGTACCTGGCGAGGCGGCTGTCGTCCCGAAGGGAGGATGTGAACGCCAGGGTGCTGTGGGAGGCGCCCTCGCTGAACCTTCCGGACCAAAGTGTCTTCTTCTCACCGCTCATGCTGCAAGACCTCCACGGACCTCATCAGCTCCAGAAACACATAGTAATAAAAAAGGGATGGGTTAAGGGGTTTGATCTCCAAGCATCACTTTTTCTTCTTGGCGGGAGATGGCTTGGCCTTATCGACCTTGGCGTCCACCACCTTCATCTTGTCCTTATGGGCAGAGGCCACGGTCCTCAGCGGCAGGCCCCAGACGTATATGAAGCCCTCAGCCGAGGTGTGGTCGAACTCATCGCCCTTGGCATAGGTGGCCAACCCCTCGCTGTACAGCGAGTACGGGGATTCCCGTCCCACGACCTCCGCGCTCCCCTTGTACAGCTTTACACGGACGACGCCAGTTACATAGGTCTGGGTGCTCTCCACGAACGCTTTGAGGGCGTCCATGAGGGGGGAAAACCACAGGCCGTCGTATGCCAGATCGGAGAAGCGCTGCTCGACGCTCTTCTTGAACGACAGGACATCCCGTGTCAGGACCAGGCCCTCAAGGGACTGGTGCGCTTTGATGAGGGTCACCGCGCCCGGGCACTCGTAGGTCTCGCGGGACTTGATGCCCACCAGGCGGTCCTCTACATGATCGATGCGGCCCACGCCGTTCTCCCCTGCGAGCTTGTTCATCCTTTCGATCAGCTCCACGGGGGGAAGCTTGCGTCCGTCGATGGATACTGGCACACCGCTCACGAAGCCGATCTCCACGTACGTGGGCTTATCAGGGGCCTTGAGGGGGGACACCGTCCATTCATGGGAGTCCTCGGGCGGCTCCTTGGAGGCATCCTCGATGACACCGCACTCGCAGCTCCGACCCCACAGGTTCTCGTCGGTGGAGTAGGGGCACGCCTTCTTCACCGGGATAGGTATGCTGTTCTTCTTGGCGTAGTCTATCTCCTCCTCGCGGGTCATGACCCACTCCCTCATGGGGGCCAAGATCTTGATGTTGGGGGCGAGGGCGGCTATGCTGACATCGAACCGGACCTGGTCGTTCCCCTTGGCGGTGCAGCCGTGGGCGATAAAGTCCGCCCCCTCCTTCTTCGCCACATCCACCAGCAGCTTGGCTATCAGAGGCCGGGCGATAGCCGTGGACAGAGGGTAGATGCCCTGGTACAGCGCATTGGCCTTCAAGGATGGCCATACGTAGTCCTCGGCGAACGCCTCGCGGGCGTCGATGGCGTATGCGGCCACCGATCCGATGGACTTAGCGCGTTCTATATTCTTCTCCATATCACCAGGCTGACCTACGTCGATGGATACGGCCACCACGTCGAGGTCGTGGTTATCCTGTAACCAGCGGATGGCGACGGAGGTGTCGAGACCTCCAGAGTACGCGAGCACTACCTTCTTCCTTTCAGACTTGGGAGCAGCATTTACCTTCTTCTTGCTGGATGCCATTGGGATCGTGCTGCTGAGATTGGACACATTATAAAGGCTTGTTGGCCGAACTCCGACAAACCTACTCATAGGAGTCTCTTACCGGACATGGCAGAAATCCCCAGAGCCAGATAGTCCCTTTTGCAACAGTGAGGGACACGATTGTCTCATTTGGGTCATCATGCTTAATACTTGTACCTTTTTATCATCGGACCTTAAAAGCGCATGAGGTCAAATGGAATGATAAAGGCCGCAATCGTGGGAGGCTCCGGATACACTGGGGCCGAGCTTGGACGCATACTATGCCGCCATCCCCAGATCAGTCTGGAAGCGATAACCTCTAGGCAGAACGCCGGCATGCCCGTGGCCAAGGTCCTTCCGTCCCTCCAGGGTTTCACCGACCTCTCCTTCGAGGCCCAGCTGAACGAGGACGCCGACCTGGACCTGGCCTTCCTGGCCACTCCCCACGGGGCTTCCATGGCCATAGCCCCCGACCTACTGTCCAGGGGTGTAAAGGTCATCGATCTTAGCGGCGACTATCGCCTCTCTAGCCCTGAGGTCTATGAGAAGTGGTACGGCCACCCCCACAGCGATCCGGAAGGGCTGTCAAAGGCCGTTTACGGAATGACCGAGCTATACCGCGAGCGCATCGCCCGTGCCGACCTGGTCGCCAACCCGGGCTGCTATCCGACCTGCTCCGTGCTCTCCCTCGCTCCCCTGCTCGCGAGTGGCCAGGTGGATGAGAAGGTGATAATAGACGCCAAGAGCGGGACCTCCGGCGCCGGGGCGGAGACCACCAAGGCGACCCACCACCCCAACTGCGGGGCCACCATCACCCCGTACAAGATAGTGGGCCACCGCCACACCGTGGAGATAAGCGAGACCCTCAGCGATGTTGCCGGTTCTGGTGTAGGCGTCGTGTTCACGCCTCACCTGCTGCCGATCATACGCGGAATGCTCACGACGAGCTATGTTACTTTGAAAAAGGATAAAAGCAAGGACGAATTGCAGGCGCTCTACGAAAAATACTACTCCGGGCGCAGGTTCGTCCGGAGGGTGGCCGTTCCCTCCATCCCCTCCACGTTGGCATCCAACTTTGTGGAGGTCGGTGCGGAGAAGGCCGACATGGGCACCGTGGTGGTGATGGGCGCGCTGGACAACCTGGTCAAGGGCGCGTCCGGCCAGGCGGTGCAGAACGCGAACATAATGTTCGGCATGGATGAGACCGTAGGTCTCGATTTCCCAGGACTAGGAGTGTAGGAGATGAAAATTATCGATGGCGGGGTAACCACCCCCAAGGGCTTCAAGGCGGAAGGGATCCACTGCGGGATCAAGAGGGAGAGGCTGGACCTGGCGATGCTGTACTCGGAAAGGCCGGCCATCGCCGCTTGTGCGTACACTCAGAACAAGATGAGGGCGGCGCCCATAGAGCTCATGATCCAGCGTCACACCGACAAGATCCAGGCCTTTGTCGTCAACAGCGGTAATGCCAACGCCATCACCGGCCCTCAGGGCATGAAGGACGCCATGGCCATGTCGGACACGGCAGCCACGGCCCTGGGCATACATCCTCAGCTGGTAGGGGTGGCCTCCACCGGCGTGATCGGCCGCTACCTCCCCATGGACAAGCTGGACCAGGGGATAAGGAACATCTCGGGGAAGCTCGGCTCCGGCAGGGAGTACGACCATCGCGCCAACATGGCCATCCTGACCACCGACAAGACGATCAAGGAGGCCGCCTGCCAGGTCACCCTCAAGGATGGGACCGTGGTCACCATCGCGGGGATGGCCAAGGGATCGGGGATGATATCACCGTCCATGAGGACCAAGCATGCCACCACTTTGAGCTTCATCACCACCGATGCGGTGCTCAGCAAGCCTCCGGAGTGGAAGTGGCAGGAATGCATCAACAAGAGCTTCAACATGATTAACGTCGACGGCGACCAGAGCACCAACGACATCTCGGTGCTGATGGCTAACGGCGCCGCGGGCGGTAAGCCCGTCGACGACAACCATGATTTCTGGGACGCCGTCCTCTATGTATCGCAGTCCCTGGCCAAGCAGGTGGTGCTGGATGGCGAGGGGGCCACCAAGCTCATCGAGCTTAAAGTGACCGGCGCAAAGTCGGACAAGGAGGCCAGGACCACCGGGCGCTGGATAATATCCTCCAGCCTGGTGAAGACGGCCATATTCGGGGCCGATCCCAACTTCGGGAGGGTACTGGCCGCTATGGGCAACTCCGGCAGCGAGTTCAACATCGACAAGGTTCGCCTGACCATCGGCAGCAACGGTGAGGAGGTCATCCTCTTCGAAGGCGGGGTTCCGCAGGTGAAGCCTTGCTCCGAGGAGGAGGTCATAGCCCGCAAGCTCCTGTCGGAACACAACATATCCATGCACTTGGACCTGGGTGTGGGCAACGGAGCGGCTGAGGCTTGGGGTTGCGATCTGACCTACGAGTACGTCAAGATAAACGCCGAGTATACCACCTGAGTGATGCGCATGGATCAAGTTCAGGTTGATAGCGGACGCCGTGTCTTGGTCAAGTTCGGCGGCAACGCCCTCAGCGGCGAAGGGGACCTAGAGCGCTTCGGCCAGGACATATCCTCTCTACTTTCCGCGGGGTTCCAACCGGTGCTGGTCCACGGCGGCGGCCCGGAGATATCCCAGGAGATGGAGAGGCGCGGACTCAGTGTGAAGAAGGTGTCCGGGCTCAGGGTGACCGACGACGACGCCTTGCAGGTGGCCGCGGAGGTGCTCTCCAGGATCAACGCTCAGGTGGTTCAAGCCTTGACCCGGGCCGGGGTGGGAGCGCACGGTATGGCCGGGGCCGAGAAGGGCACGGTGATCGCTCAGAAGATGCCTCCGGTGAGGACGGAAGACGAGAGCGGACATGAGGTGCATGTCGATCTAGGCAGTGTAGGGGAGGTCTCACACATCGACCCTACCTTCATGGAGGAGCTGATGGGCCGCAATACCGTCCCGGTCATATACCCCATCTGTGCCGATGAGCACGGCAGCGCCCTGAACGTGAACGCCGATACGGTGGCCGCCCACGTGGCCAGGGCAGTGGGGGCAACGGAGATGGTCCTGGTGACCGATGTACCCGGAATACTGCGCGGAGGTGAGGGAAGCAAGGAGCATATACCTTCCACAACACTCTCGGAGATCGACCGCCTTATCGATGCCGGGGTGATCACCGGAGGCATGGTGCCGAAGGTGGAGGCCTGCCGCACCGCGCTCCTCAACGGCGTGGGTACAGTTTACATGTTGAACGGGAAGGAGCCGCACTCCCTGATCAGGAGGCTGGTGGATGGTCAGGACAGCGGCACCATGATAACTGTGGGATGAAAGATGGACAAAGAAAAGGTGAGGGAACTGGACCATCAGTTCCTGTTCCAGAACTATGGGCGCCAGGACCTATGTTTCGATCATGGGGAGAAGGAGTTCCTCTATGATCTGGACGGTAAGAGGTACATCGATCTGGTGGCAGGCATCGCCGTAAACGTGCTCGGCTATGCCCATCCATCTCTGGTAAGGACGGTGAGCGAGCAGGCAGGGCGCATGATGCACGTGTCCAACCTCTATCTTGTCAGGGAACAGGCCGAGGCCGCGGAAGCGCTGGCCTCCGTGTCCCCCTCTCCCCTGAAGGTCTCCTTCTTCTGCAACAGCGGGACGGAGGCCAACGAGGCCGCGCTCAAGCTGGCCGTGAAGGCTACGGGACGCGCCCGCATCGTGTCCACCAAGAACTCCTTCCACGGCCGAACCATGATACCTCTCTCGGCCACCGGTCAGGTGAAATACCAATCCGGCTTCGAGCCCCTGGTCTCCAAGGCCTTCGACTTCATCGACTTCAACAGCGTGGAGCAGCTGAAGTCGGCGATAACGCGTGACACCGCGGCCTTCATCTGTGAGCCCATCCAGGGAGAGGGCGGGATAGTGGCGGCCAAGGAGGAGTTCTTCAGGACGGCCCGGGACCTCTGCGATGAGCGCGGCAGCCTGTTCATAGTGGACGAGGTTCAGACAGGGATAGGCCGCACTGGTAATTGGTTCGGGTTCCAGCATATGGGCGTGGTCCCGGACATTGTGACCCTGGCCAAGGCATTGGGGGGAGGCTTCCCCATAGGAGCCTGCCTCACCACCTGTGAGCTCGCTGCCACGTTCAAGCCGGGTGCGCATGGCACCACCTTCGGCGGCAATCCCCTGGCCTGCGCGGTAGCCAGGACGGTCATCGAGACCATCAAGGAAGAGGGCCTGGTGGACAGGTCCGCGTCCCTTGGCGAGAGGTGGTCGCAGGAGCTTCGCAGCCTTGCTGTGGGTGGCGGACTCATCAAGGAGGTTCGGGGAAAGGGCCTCATGATCGGTCTGGAGATGGGTGAGGAGGCCAAGCACTTCCAGGAGTACGCGCTTGGCGAAGGGATACTGGTGAACGTGACAGGAGGGAAGATCGTGAGGATGGTGCCGCCCCTTATCGTCAGCGACGACTCCGTCTCCAAGACCAACGATGTCCTGAAGGCCTTCCAGGACCGGTGATGAGGATGAATCCAGGGTGGTGTCGGTGAGCGCGGGCTGGGACATACTGTGGATCCTGGGAGTTTACCTGATGGCCAACGTTGCCGCCCTGGTCATCTACTACGCGGACAAGAAGGCCGCATCCAGGATGCTGCGGAGGGTGCCTGAGAGGACGTTGTTGTTGGTTGCCCTCATCGGACCCTTCGGGGCCCTGGTGGCCATGCGCAGCTTCCGCCACAAGACCAGGAAGAACAAGTTCCTCCTGGTCTACCTCTTCGCGCTTCTGCACATTCTCCTGGCCGCCTACCTCCTGACCCGCCCCTGGTAAGGCTCAGGGCCTTCTTGTCCCTCGATGAGGAGGCATTCCAGGCTATGTCTGAGTGATAAATTTTATACTGTCCCTTGTTATTTGACAGGAACATGAAGAAGGAAGTGCAAAAGGAGAGCATCGCCGAGCGGACCCGCATCTATATCGATGCTCATCCCAGTGTCAAGGACTGCATTTCCAAGGACCTCATCAACTACTCGTCGTTGGCCAGGATGATCATGAAGGAGCTCTCCATCGCCAACGAGGAGGCGGTGATGATCGCCTGTCGCCGCTACGCCGTAAAGTTAGGCCGGCGTGACCATGAGAAGGAGATACTGAAGGTACTGCGCAACTCCCGCCTGGAGCTGAAGACGAAGATCGCCATCATCACCGCCAAGAACGATTGGACGGTGCTCCACCGCCTGGAGGCGGTCCTCAAGAGGCTCTTCAACGAGAAGACCATCATGCAGATCATCCAGGGTACCCACGCCATCACCATCATCGCCGACGAGAAGCTGCAGAACGAGGTGGTGAACGCGGTGGGGCCGGAGAACGTGTTGAAGATACGCACCGATCTAGTGGAGATATCGGTCCGCTCCCCGGAGAGGATCACTGAGACCAGTGGGGTGTTCGCCTTCCTCGCGAACAACCTCGCGGATGGTGGCATCAACGTGCTGGAATCGGTGAGCGTCTTTACCGACACCATCTTCATAGTAAACGAGGCTGACATGATGCAGGCATACTCCATTCTGTCAAAGTGCATCGAGTCCGCGGAGAAGCTGAACCCCGAGGATTGATGGAGTCTCCTGGGCACCTTCTCCAGGGAATATCGTCTATCCGTCCTCGATCTTGGTAAGGTTGGAATAATCATCGATGGGCATGATCATGTCAGTTGTTCCATCAATGCTCCCCACGAGGCCATCGTATGGGTCTAAATCATCATTCCCGCCTGTACCTTCGATCACCTGTAGGCCGTTCCCTGGAACGGTGCCGCTATCGGCCAAGATGTTGGCAGTATTGATCTGGCTCAGAATGCTGCCGGTGGACAGCTCCGCTGCCCAGGTCTCGACGGTGTAGCTGCCGCTGGTGACGAAGTACAGGTCAAAGCCGATGGACCAGTTCCGTGCCCCCTCCGCCGAGGCGACCGCGGACAACGGGGTCCTGGCGAGCTCTCCCACGAGGCGGTCGCCGGTATCCCTCCAGCTGAGGAAGTAGTACCCTGTGGAGGTAGGCACCCTAACTTGGACATCGACGCTGCCGATCCCTGCCTTGGATATCGCCAGGTAGTCCACCACGGTGCCGGTCCAACCACCGCCTGTCGCTACCTGGTCGGTCATGCTAGCCGGGGACCAAGTGCTCAGGCCCACGCTGCCGGAAGGGAAGCTGAGGGTCTGGGTCAGCTCGATCGTGGGGTTGGAGGCCGGGTCGACCTCGAAGCTGACCCAACGAGCCGGGCTGACCGCCGTCAGGTTCCCCAGGTCCGTCATCGGAAGATCACTGGCATCAGCTAGCCAGATGCGGAACGTGTAACTTCCCGTGGAGATCATAGTGAGGTTGAAGGACGCGGTAACGTTCATGGAGGCAGCACCAGCGCCTTGCGTGAAACGAGGCCCCATCCCGATGGCCGATGTACCCTCACCGGGGTACCACAGGACCAGTTGCTGCTCGAACGTGAGGATCGCCGCTCCGTTCCTGATGTCGGTGCCGTCCATAACTATCACCCAAGCAAAATCCCCGCCCTTGCCGGTGGTGGCAGAGACCGGTGACGCGCTCACTGTGAAGTCCACCGACTCGCCCACGGTCTTCACGAGCGAGGTCAGCGTCGTGGTGGGGGCGTTGAACTTCAGCCCTTCCCCTGACGTCTGATCGTCGGCATCCCTGTTGTTACCGGTCTGGCCCGGGTTCGTCAGGCCAGGGACCACCACCGTGGCTAGAACGAACAGGCCGATTAGGCCCAACGCCACTATCCACAAGCGACCGAAGCTCTGACCTTTCATCTGGGATCGGAGTTCGAAGAGGCGAGATAACTATTAGTAATTAGGTCCGGCCCCGTCGCCCCTCCCGCTGCACTGTTAAAATACCAAGGTCGCCCATCCTAATTCCGGTGGATAAATGGGAAGGATCGCCAACATACTCACGGAGCCGCCCGGGCCCAGGGCGAGAGAGATAGTGGCCGCGGACCACAGGTACCTAGCGACCGCGACCAAAGCGTCCCCGGTGGCCGTCTCTCACGCTGAGGGCGGAAAGGTCACGGACGTCGACGGCAACACTTATCTTGATTTTGCCAGCGGCATATCGGTAATGAACGTGGGCCACTCCCACCCCAAGGTGGTGAGGGCCGTTCAGGAGCAGGCTTCCAGGCTCTTCCACTTCGCGGGCACTGATTTCTACTATGATGCCCAGGTCGCCCTGGCCAAGAAGCTGACGGAGATCACCCCGGGGTGCGGAGAAAAGAAGGTTTTCTTCACCAACAGCGGGGCGGAGTCTGTGGAGGCGGCCATGAAGATCACGCGCTGGTATACTGGTAGGAAGAGGTTCCTGGCCTTCCTGGGATGCTTCCATGGGAGGACCATGGGCGCCCTGTCCCTCACGTCCAGTAAGACGTTGCAGAGGGCACGCTTCTTTCCGCTGGTTCCGGGGGTCACTCACGTCCCCTACGCCGACTGCTACCGTTGTCCCTACAAGCAAGAGCCAGGCTCGTGCGGTACCCTCTGCGCCAAGATCATTGAGGAGACCTACTTCCCCACCCTGCTCCCACCGGACGAGGTGGCCGCCATGTTCTTGGAGCCAGTCCTGGGCGAGGGAGGCTACATCGTGCCCCCGGCGGCGTTCGTCAAGGAGCTGTCCCGGATATGCAGGGAGAACGGCATATTGCTCGTGGACGATGAGGTGCAGGCAGGCATGGGAAGGACCGGAAGGATGTGGGCCATCGAGCACTTCGGGGTCGTCCCGGACGTGGTGTGCACCTCCAAGGCTCTGGGCTCGGGGCTGCCCATCGGGGCGGCCATCTTCCCTTCCCACATGGACCTGGTGCCCGGGGCACACTCCAACACCTTTGGAGGTAACCTGCTGGCATGCGCCTCCGCCCTGGCCACCCTGGACGTGCTGGAAACTGAGAGGTTATTGGAGAACGCGGCCAGGGTAGGCTCGTACCTGCACCAGAGGTTGTTCGAGCTGCAGCAGCATCATGAGACCATCGGAGACGTGCGGGGCCTTGGGCTTATGCAGGCCATAGAGCTGGTAAGGGACCGGCGTACCAAGGAACATGCGGTCCGGGAAAGGGACGTGATCATCGAGAAATGCTTCAAGAGAGGTCTGATACTCCTCCCAGCAGGCCGGTCGGCGATCCGCTTCATACCTCCGCTGATCGTGGAAAACGATTTCATAGATGAGGCCATGGACATACTCGATCACGCGTTCCGGGGCCTGTAGGGGTGAGATGATAAAGCACTTCAAAGCAGCATCCATGAAATGGACGGACGGACCAGGCTATTCGAAGAGGAAGATATTGACAGGCGATCTCTTCCCTGAGGAGGTGGACCTCCTGCAGGAGGTTCGGTTCAAGAAGGGCTCAACCATACCTCCCCATTACCACAAGGAGCAGACGGAGATATTCTTCGTTCTTGCCAGAGGCTCTATAACCATCGATGACCGGCGGATCGATGCAGAGGCAGGTGACGTCATCGTTTGCGAGCCAGGAGAGGTGCACGGAATGCCCCTGGTAGAGGAGGACTTCGGTTTCATGGTGATCAAGGTGAACTATCGGGAGGACGACACCGTATGGTTGTGAGGCAGCAGAGAAGAAAGACCGTCTCCCGATTGCCACTCGATAGAGCGTCAATATGTCACTAGATTAGTTCATCGGAAAAACAAGACGGAGATAAGGAGTGGAGCCACCAGCGTGATTCGAACACGCGACCTGCTGATTACAAGTCAGCCGCTCTACCGGGCTAGGCTATGGTGGCCTGAGTCCAGGATAAAGCTCACCCATATAATAAATTTGGAGGTCAGGTGCGCCTTAGGATGAAAAATAATGGCATGCAGCACCCTGGTAGCCATATAGGATTTTTTCTACTCTTTTTTGGGCCAGACAACGTCCTTGGAATCACCAAAAAGTATAAAAATGACGAACTAATGACACCAATCCATATTCCGCCATTCATTCAGGTGATTTAATGTCAAGTGGAGACGAGAACCAGGTCGATAAGGCAGTGAAGGGAGATATCGTACGCATAGACTTCGATGGCTGGGTAGAGGACACCAACGAGCTGTTCGACACCACCAACGCTGAGACCGCCAAGGACGCAGGGCTGTACAACGAAAAGGTCCAGTATGTGCCGGTACCGATCCTCATCGGCGGCGGAAGGGTCTTTCCCGGTCTGGACGAGGCCTTGGAGAACGTCGAGGTCGGAAAGGAATACGATGTCGTGATCCCCCCTGAGAAGGCGGCCGGACCTCGCGATCCCAAGCTTGTAGAGATGATCGCCCTCCGTGAGTTCCTTAGACAGGAAGTGGAGCCCCGCGTGGGTATGGAGATCAACATCAAGAACCGTACGGGTATTGTCACCGCGGTCACCGCTGGACGGGTCCGAGTGGACTTCAACCGCCGCCTGGCCGGGAAGAGCCTGAAGTACCACTTCAAGGTGCTGTCCAAGGCAGAGGGCGATGAGGAGAAGGTCAAGGCGGTCCTGGAGATGGACTACGGCACCGCTGAGAACTTCAACATCCGCGTGAAGGACAAGAGCATCTGCATGGTCCTGCCGGACGTCTGCAAGTACGACCAGAAGTGGCTCCTCGCCAAGTACCGCATCGTCGCCGACCTCCGCGAGGCCATGAAGGCTGAGAAGGTCCGCTTCGTTGAGGAGTACGTCAAGCCGGCCGAGACCTCCAAGGAGGAGCCGGCCCCCGAGGAGATCGCTCCGGAAGAGATACCTCAGGAACAGTGAGGTTACCTCCGACCCAAACCTTTTCTACTGAATCTTCTTCTGGTAAAAACACAAGCACACGTGGCCTAGCTTGGATATGGCAGCAGCCTCCTAAGCTGCAAGTCGGGGGTTCGAATCCCCCCGTGTGCGCTTCCCTTCTATCCATTCTACCTTTTTAAAGGCTCAATAAATTACGTTATGGCCGCTAGCGGAGACCAATTGCTATTTCTTTGAAATCATGCTCACTTTTCATCTATCATGTCTACCTTAAAATTGGGCTCCTCATGTATGATTAAACAAAATATCCGTTCAGGCGTTGACCAGATATGAAAATAGATGCAGACTATGATCAACGCGATGGTGAGCGAGTGGTCTATGCCTGACCATGAAATGATGATCGTTCCCTCGGACCCTCTCTTTCTGGCACCTCCTTTCATTGAGGAGTTCCAGACCATTCTACAAATCCCTAGATCCCATTCAACAAAATTTGTGCCTGCCCGTCACCTCTTCATGACACCATCCTCAATATCCAAGCATCAAGAAGCATTACCATCTTGCTCAGAACAACAAAATGTGGCTCTGACCCGATATTAAAAAGAATTAAATAACGCATGCTAGAGAATAACATACCGTTACTAACATCATTAGTAACAATGGGGGAGGAATGTTGAATGAGTCTTTCGAAGTTGAACATTTGGCTGAGAGACGAGGGGTGCAAACCTGTTGGTAAGAAAGAATGCGGTTATGTGAACATCTACCATTGCCGAGACCAATGGACCGACCTTGAATTAAGCAAGCCAATTCCTGATGAAGCAGCTAATGTGGAGTTGGAGGTTCCGCCTGGATGCTATATGCTCCAGGCATGCGTGCGATTCACGGAATCGTCAGATGACTGCCTCTTCACCGAGAAGGTGATGGTGGTCGTGGGGTGCAATCAGGAACTATGTGTGAATCTGATAGTTCCTCAGATGAAGACCCTATCACTTAGGTACGTGATACCTTTTATAAAAGAAGCTAAATTGAAAAAAATTCCAGAGCGTGATATTGTAGTAGCTGCTCAAACCATCATGGCAGTAAGTGGACTAACGAAAGATGAAATGAACGGAATCATGGAGCCTAAACGAAGGTGCATAAAGACCTCCAAGATGTCAGGCAAAAAGTTGGAGGATATGTCAAAAAAGATATCAAAAGATAGTGAGGATATAGTGCGTATCATCAAAGCGTTGCGGTAAAACCCCTTACTTAACCAGGCCTGAGAGCAGAAATCCTTCAATGGAACGTAAATTCGACAGATCTAGCTGCGTATTTGGAGCGCGTCACAGTGTGCGCATTCCTAATTACTCGCCTAGCCCCCTCTATTTAGAACGCCGAGGTCGAGGAACTTTGTTCCAGTATTCCATGCAATTCATAATATTTATTTTGAACAGTTTTTTTTAGCATAATCTTTCAATCATATTCATTTTAGGCGTTCTTCATCTGGCCTATACCGTTCTTCAACAGTGAAAAAAATAGTAAGGCGAAATAAAGCCCCCTCGGGGCAGAACATGGGCTCATCCCATTGAACCCTGACAATCTGCGAGGAAATTAGGTAAGATATTATACGTTCGGGCGTTTGTTGAATCGTGAATAAATGATCGATTATTGTCAGGTCTGCAAGAAGGATGTTGAGTTGAGGGACCATTTTTGCCCCTACTGCGGGAGGAACCTTTTCGCGAGGAAGAACAGGGTCAAATATGGTAGCAACACAACATCCAGGATAAATGCCACTGGAAAAAAGGATTAATCGCTTTTCCAGCTCCATTTTTTAACTTTATGAACGTCGCCCCCTATGGGAGCATAATCCCCTGTTATGGTGAAGGGGCGTTATGCTTAGTTCCTTGCCCTAGTACGGGCTAGAACCTTTCTATTGTCCAAATCCCAGGGAGGTGAATGATCCACCGTATTTAAAAATCATAGAAAGGGTAACAATGGTAGTCGTCATTTCACCTTCCACGACTGAGCTCCGTCCTCGGATTCTAGGTCCACTCTGCATCCTCTGCAGATACGCCCCTGGTGCATAATCTTCTCTTCATTTCGGCTATCCCTAAAGACGTTCCTGTATCCAAAAAGGCCTCTCTTCTTGCACCTCATGCATTTGTTGCGATACACCTTGTTGATCAGGAATAGCGAGATGAAGACACAGGCTACTAGGAAGAACTCGGCTGAAGGTACATCTATTCAGCTCCCCTACGATAGAATAACGGGGTCCGATAACAAATCTTTTATCATGGTGTTGTAGAATAAATTTTTTATATCTTTCTCAGGTCCAGATCGGCCTTTCGTCATTGTTATCGAAGAGTATCCTCATGTTACGGAAACGTACAGCTCAACATATTGAATTAAAATACAACGAACCCGATTAGCTCGCTCAAGGTAATCTCTGGGGATTGGAGTATATTATGATGGCTCGAACTATGGCAGCATGCCGCATGGCAGTTTGTATCACAATCGTTACCTCTTTGCTCTCGAGCAGCATCGCTATCGGCTCTTTTACTGCGAGCGCGAGCACAGAGACCGTGACAGTACTCCGTGATAACATCGAAAACCCGGCCTGGACCTGCGATGATGCCTGGGACCAAGATAACCGGGAGAAATGGATGAGGAGCGATACCAATCCCAGCTCCGGCGTGGATACATGGTGTCACTCCACCCACAGGATGCATGGGGGAACTCACAGTGCATGGGTCGCCGTCATCGGCACCAACAGCATATCCCTGGCCCGGGGCGAGGGTAACGTTGGTAACTACGCCATAGACAGATACGATGCCAACATGTCCGCGTACATGCGCCATTCCCTTACCCTCGACCCATCTCAGGGAGACGGGACCCTGACCTTCTACTACTGGGCAGACACTATGGCCAGCAATGCTCCGGGAGGTTACGATCATCTTCAGGTGAGCACGTCTTCAAACAATTCCACCTATGACATCAAATGGACGCAGCCTAGCGCCAGCGTCACCACATGGACCATGGCGACGGTGACCATCCCAGCCAACACCAAGACCCTCAGCTTCGACTTCGTAAGCGGGGCCTATTCGTCGGGCACGGAGATGAAGGAAGGAGCGTACGTGGATGACATCCTGGTGACGCAGGATTTGGTCCCTTCATGGTCATCCGTGGAAGCCCTACCTGCGTACTCGCCCGCAGTTTTCCCCATCGAGGTCAATGCGGACACCAGCCAGGGGACGCCGGAGAGCGTCCGGCTGTACTACAAGACAACGGCCAACTCGACGTACACCCTGTACCATGATCAAATGGTAACGGATGGCAACTTCCCCTATGGGTCACCCATCTACTTCAACGCCTCCTTGACCGGGGGCGAGGCTCAGTACCAGTTCCTCAGCGTTGCCGTCGGAGGGGGGACCACGGAGATCCAGCCATCGAGCCCGGATACCTCCACGACTGTTGATATGAATCCTCCGACGACGACCATGACCCACTCCGGTAACGGGCCGGTGACTATCCACCTTGCTTCCACTGACCAGCGCAGCGGTGTGGAAAAAATCGAGTTCAGCCTGGACGGTATGACATGGAACGTATGGAACCAGGATATTACTATTAGCAGCGAGGGTTTGCACAACCTCAGCTACCGGGCGACAGACAATGCAGGGAATGTGGAGGAGACGCGTACAACCACCATCTTAGTGGACCATACCTCGCCCGTGACCACATACTCCATCGATAGCTCGGCTAACATCACCTTGACAGCGCGCGATAGCACCTCGGGGATCAACAGAACATACTATCGCGTTGATGGGGGCGTATGGTCTGTGTATGCCTCTCCCTTGCAGATCAGGGATGGTGGGCATCAGTTGCTCGAGTTCTACTCTGTGGACAAAGCCAATAATTCAGAGACCACTCGGACGTTGAACCTCGAGGATATCCCGATAAGCAACATCGCTCTCACTCTCGGAGAGATGCGAGGATCCTACGTTCCCGGAGAGACAATATCGATCTCCTGGAGCGTGGACGACCCATCAGGGTTGGTGGACCACTACGATATTCTCCTCGATGGTGTGCTGGTGGGAGCGATCGGCGGCGATACACACAACTTCGACCTAGCATCACCGAGCGAAGGTGACCATGATCTGGTGATCAATGCTGTGGACAGCGGTGGCAACTCTACCCAGATCAGCAGCCCCATCGTCGTAAGTGGCTCCTCGACGAACGGAGCAGCCCCCCTAGGTCTTTCCTGGGAACTATGGATCATAATAGCCATCGCGCTCCTGGTATTGGCGCTGTTGGGACTGATCCTCTGGCGGAGGAAGAAGAGGTAGCCTCTCAAAGAGATACCAAGCAGGAAAAAAGCGTGGGGGTGGTCTCCCTCCGGCGACCGTTCCACGCATGTACTTGAAAAAAAGAGCGGGGTCAGAGGGCCTCGTTGCCCTCCTCCCCGGTGCGGATGCGGATGCACCGCTCCACATCGCTGATGAATATTTTGCCGTCGCCGATCTCACCGGTGCGGGCGCCGTTGATCAAGGTGTCCACGATGGCGTCCACCTTCTTGTCGGGGACCACGATGGTGACGAGCATCTTGGGCAGGAGGTCCACGCGGTACTTTCCCGCGCGGTTGATGAACTCCAGACCCTTCTGCTCCCCCCGGCCGCGCACCTCCTGGACGGTCATACCCGATATGTCTATTGACTCTAAGGCCGCCTTGACCTGGTTGAGCTTCTCATGCCTGATGATGGCCTCTATCTTTTTCATATCTCACCCTCCTCAGCTGTACGCGTTCTCACCGTGCTGGACTATGTCCACGCCGATCCTCTCCTCTTCCTTGCTGATGCGCCACTTAGGCCACACTGTTACCATGATCTTCATCAGGACGAAGACCACCACGAACACGAAGGCCCACACAGCCCCCACGGCGGTGAGCTGCTTGACCAGGAGGTCGATGCCACCACCGTACAGGAGGCCTTGGCTGACCACCGCGGGGTTGACCGCGGAAGTGGCCAGGAAGCCAGTGGCGATGGCGCCGAAGGTACCGCCCATGCCGTGGCAGGCCCAGACGTCCAGGGCATCATCGAAGCCCAGCCTCTTGCGGAGCTGGATGGCACCATAGGAGATGACGGGAGCTATCGTCCCTATGACCATGGCACCTGTTGTATCGACGAAGCCACTGGCCGGGGTGATGGCCACGAGGCCCACGACCACGCCGGTAATCATGCCAAGGACGCTGGTGCGGCCAAGGTGGATGTATGATACTAGCCCCCAGACCACACCGGCCACTGCTGCCGCTATCGTGGTGACTACGACGGCGTTGACAGCGATCTCGTTGGCGCCCAAGGCGCTGCCGCCGTTGAAGCCGAACCAGCCGAGCCACAGGAGGGCGCCGCCGAGGACCACGAACGGTATGTTGTGCGCCGGCTCCTCCGTGCAACCGTTGGTCCTGGACAGCCTTTTCCCGATGACCAGGGTTGCCGCAAGGACGGTCACACCGGCCGTGATGTGGACGACCGTGCCCCCCGCGAAGTCCAGGGCCCCCATCTGGAAGATCCAGCCCCCACCCCAGACCCAGTGGGCCACGGGGATGTAGATCAAGGCCGTCCAGATCGTCAGGAACACTGTGACCGCGGCCAGCTTCATGCGTTCAGCTATGCCACCGATGATTAACGCCACTGTGATGATGGCGAAGGTGGCCTGGAACAGCATGTAAAGCAGAGGCGGTATCGAGGTGGGGAACCACGCTAAGGCCGGTGGTTCGGAGAACACACCGATACCGTTCATCAGGAGGAAGTCGAAGTTACCGATCAGCCCTCCATTGTCTGCACCGAATGCAAGGGAAAACCCAAACACCACCCAGATGATGGTGACCACACCCATTACTATCAGGCTCTGGCCCAGCATGGAGAGCATGCTGTTCCTCTTCAGCATGCCCCCATAGAAGAACCCCACCGCGGGGGTCATCATGAGGACCAATGCTGTGGATATTAGCATCCACGCGATCGCTCCAGTATCGTATGCCATCTGATCTTATCTCCGATCTTTGTGAGGGATGTCACCCTCCGATGCGGGCCGACCGACCAATAATATTCTTCACATGAAGAATTTTAATGGTCATTTGTATCGTCCCGATTCAAGATGATAGACAAATATATAGATAAACTCTTTGGTAAGAGACATTAGAATAGAATATATAATAATACTAGACATTTGTATGTTGAGACTCATCTAATCCGGATCAAGGGGCTATGATGCACCATTTTTTTCCTTAAGATAATTCAAAAAAAATGGCTTAGATATTTCTCTGGGTAACTGGAGAGGTAGGTTCTGAAAGGATCGCCTAAAGCCAGGTCAGGGTGTGATTCGTTAAAGAATCAAGGTTGAGCGAGGTCCTATCATCATACTCACTTAGCACAGGCCGCTGACTAAGTCAATATAGTCCAGGAGCGTTTCTCGTGGAGGTGCGTTAGTGTGGAGAAATTCGACCTAATCATCATCGGTTCCGGGGCCGGTCTCAACCTTGTGGATGCGGCGTTGAACAAAGGCATGAAGGTAGCTCTGGTGGAGAACGGGCCGCTAGGCGGGACCTGCTTGAACCGAGGCTGCATTCCCTCGAAGGTGTGGACCTACCCAGCCGAAGTGATCCGGGAAATGGAGGAAGGGGCCCACCTGGGGATCCGTCCCAAGCTCGAGGGCGTGGATTTCGATACCATCCGCAGGCGCACCTGGGAGGTCGTGCTCAGGGACAGGGGGAACATAGAGGATGCGGTACGTCAGGACCCCCGATTGAGGTTCTACCAGGTTGCCGCCAGGTTCGTGGGGGACCATGCTCTTCAGGTCGGGGACAGCACCATCCGCGCTTCCAAGTTCGTCATCGCCGCGGGCGCCCGCTCCATGGTGCCCGCCATCCCTGGCATCCAGGACGTTCCGTTCAAGCTCTCCGAGAACATCTTTGAGATAACCTCTCTACCGAAAAGCATCATCTTCCTAGGGGGCGGCTACAAGTCATGCGAGTTCGCCCACTTCTTTTCGGCCATGGGTGTTAAAACATCGATCATCCAGAGGAACGTTAGATTGCTTCCCGATCAGGAGCCGGAGATAGGATACGTGGTGGAGAAGAAGCTGGGGGAGCATGTCACCATTTCCACCGGACAGACCATCTTGGAGGTGAATAAGGCGGGCGACGAGGTGGAAGTGGTGAGAAAGGACCTGGACAGCGGCCTGGTGGAGAAGGAAAGGGCGGAGATGCTCTTTCTGGGAACAGGAATGCAGAGCAATGCCCCGGACCTCAACGTGCAGGCCACCGGGGTCAGGACCGATGCCCACGGCTATGTGATCGTCAACGATTTCCTGGAGACCTCCTCTCCAGGCATCTGGGCTCTGGGGGACATCACCGGACGTCACATGTTCCGCCACACCGCCAACTACGAGAGCCAGGTGGTATGGTACAATATCAACAACAAGGAGAAGGCGCAGGTGGACGAGCATGCCATCCCCTCCGCCGTGTACACGTACCCCACGGTGGGGAGCGTGGGACTGACCGAGGCCGAGGTCAAGAGCCGGGGGATCAGCTATCTAGTTGGGTTCGCGAGATACTCAGATGTGGCCAAGGGTACCGCCATGGGCGACGACTATGGGCTCGTCAAGGTCATCGTAGAGAACGGGTCCCAGCAGGTCCTTGGTGCCCACATCGCGGGGAAGCAGGCCGATCTTCTGGTCCAGCAGATAACGTTCATCATGAACGCCGAGAACGGTTCTTACCGGCCCATGGCACGCAGCCAGGTGATCCATCCATCGCTCAGCGAGGTACTCATCAAGGCTCTGAACAACCTTCACGATCCCTCCGTACCTCCGCACTCGCACGATCAGTAGAAGTGTCCAAGGCGTCCCAGTACCGAGGACTTACCGTTCTCCTGCTTCTCGGCCTGCACCCGGAACAACTTCTGGCTTATGATCCCCATCAGGAACGGTATAGGCGGGAGTAGATAGACGAAGGAGCCAGTCAGGGCCCCCAGCTTCTGGCCTAGTTTCAAGGTCTGCACCCGGGCGATGATGGGGTCATCGGTCGGTTCCTTATCCAGGCCTAGGAAGGAACGGAGAATGTATTTGTCCGAGGTCGCGATGACGCTCATGCTCCATGCAATGGCCTTGTCCATGGGAATGACCCTCCCTCCGGCATCGGTGCGCTTCCCCAGGATGGCCTGCCTCAGTTCCTCGGCCGTACCTCCCTCGAAGGTGGTGTAGGCCATTCCCACTGTGGGCAGGTAGTGAGAATCGGAGCCTCCGGTGCGGGCGAACTTGCCAGATAGGGCTTCCTTCTGAGCTCTAGCATTGGCGTAGTCGTCGATATGACCGCCGTTGAGGACCTCAATGCCGTCCAGTCCGATATCGTTTATCCTCTCGCCCAGGCAGGGGCAGTGCAGGCTGAAAGGATGCGGAGCTACAGCGAGACCGTCTTGCGACCGGATCCGGTCCATGGTATCCTCGATGGAGAGGCCAGCGGGGATCTCCTCATTGATGAACAGGGCAAGAACCTCCCCGTCGGCGGTGGTGACCTCCTCGCCCATGATGACCTCGATGCCCGGTATGCTCTTCGCCGCCTCGAGGGCCTTCATGGCACCTGCGGTGCTGTTATGGTCGGTTATGCATAGGACGTTGATCTTCTCCGCCAAGGCCTTTCTCACAACTGCCGCGGGATCGGACACGGACTCGGGAAAACGCAGTGGGCCCATCTTATGGACCCCTGAATATTTCGTATGGACATGAATATCTGCTCGGCCCTGCACGCCACTGGATAAAATCTATCAGTGATTTAATCCTATGCCGCCCTTGTGCGCAAGGCATTTTTTATGAGCTGGAACATCACATAAAAGGGACAGCCCGATCGCTTCCTGGCTAAGGGTGCTAGGCATCTGAGCCCTTCCGGGCCGGGCGCACCTAGGTCCTTTTTATCAGGTCCGTCTTGGTCAGAATCCCCACGGTCCGGTCGCGGTCCATCACCACGACCGCTGGGAACTCCAGCAGCATGTCCCGCACAGTGTCGGCGCTGGTGTTCCCAGACACCGTTGGAGGGGGATCGCTCATGACCTCGTCCACGAGAGTGGAGTGGGCGTCCCCCTGGAACTTCATAAGGTCCTCCTCGGTGATCATGCCCACGATGTGTCCCTCCCTCAGGACGATCAGCTGGGAGACGTTCTTCCTACGCATGAGGCGGGCGGACGTGGAGACATCATCGCTCGCCTGGACGCTATAGATGGTGGTGGTCATGTAGGCCGAGCAATGGTCCTTCTCCTCCTCCTTCAGGCACTGCATTATCCTCTCCACCGTGGAGAACCTGGGGTCAACCTTGCCGCCCTCGATCTTGGCAATGTGTGCCTGCGAAACCCCGGCCTTCCTGGCAAGGTCGGTCTGGGACAGTCCTACCTTCTGCCGTAGACGCTTTATCTCAGAGAGTTCCATTATAACCAACAGTTATAGATTTATACCTCAAAAAATGCGTTAAAGTATATATACTCTATTGTATTCTCCTCGTCCCAAGTGTGATTAGAAATGGTCAGCCACTTTTTCACCTCTGAGTCCGTCACCGAAGGTCACCCGGACAAGCTCTGCGATCGGATATCCGATGCCGTCCTTGATGCCTACCTGGCACAGGATCCCAATGCCCATTGTGCCATCGAGACCATGGCCACCACAGGCATAGTGGTCGTGGCGGGGGAGCTCAAGACCGATCCCTGCAAGCGGGTGTTGGTGGACGCGGACAAGGTCATCCGGCAGGCGGTAAAGGACATCGGTTACGACCAGCCCGAGTATGGATTCGATTCCGAGTACATCAGCGTGCTCTCGTCCCTCCACGATCAGTCCCTGGACATAAACATGGGCGTCTGCCGCGAGAAGAAGGGCAAGAAGCTCGCTACCGGCGCAGGGGACCAGGGGCTCATGTTCGGATACGCCACCGATGAGACCCCGGAGCTGATGCCTCTCCCCATTCTCATGGCCCAGAAGCTGGCCATGCAGCTAGCCAAGCTCCGCAAGGAGGGGACGCTGCCGTGGCTGAGGCCCGATGGCAAGACCCAGGTGACCGTTGAGTACGAGGACGGTGTGCCCAAGAGGATAGACACCGTGGTGGTGTCCACACAGCACGCGCCGGAGATCAATGGCGAGGCCGACGATGCGAAGGTGCACGCTATCATCGAGAAGGCCATAAAGGAGAAGGTGATCAAGCCGATATGTGGGAAGTGGGTCGACGGCAAGACCAAGTACCACATCAATCCCACGGGCAGGTTCGTCATCGGTGGACCCAGCGGGGACAGCGGCCTCACCGGACGCAAGATCATAGTGGACACCTACGGGGGCATGGGCCGCCACGGAGGCGGCGCGTTCTCAGGTAAGGACCCCACCAAGGTGGACCGTTCCGCTGCCTATATGTGCCGATACATCGCCAAGAACATCGTCGCCGCGGGCCTGGCCAAGCAGGTCGAGGTGCAGGTCGCCTATGCCATTGGCGTCGTTCACCCTGTCTCGGTCATGGTGGACACCAAGGGTACCGCAGTGGTGTCCGAGGAAAAGATCGCCAAGGCGGTGACCCAGGTTTTCGACCTCACTCCCGACGGCATCATGGAGACCCTTGACCTCCGGCGTCCCATCTATCAGCTGACCTCGGCCTACGGCCACTTCGGAAGGAGCGAGCCAGAGTTCACCTGGGAGAAAGTAGATAAGGTCGACGAGATGAAGAAGGCCTGCGGTCTAAAGGCCGTCAAGTCCACCAAGATCAAGGCACGGAGCAACGGGGTCAAAGCCTCGGGCTGAGAACCAACGGCGAAAGCCCTTTTCCTTCAATTTTTAAATCACGTACAAAGTTCGTTCCAACTCTCCGTGCCTGGCCTTTTACACAGGCCGCTTCCCTGGCGAGGCACCGACAGTATAAGGGAAGCAGACACCTTAGGTCGTACCATCGCCTGGTCCGTAGCAGATCCCTCGCGGAGTCGCTCCTTTTTTATCTGGATAGTCTATGTGGACATAGTCGAAGGTGATGGGATGAAAAAGGTCGCGGCCATGCTGCTAGCAGCGGCTCTGCTGATATCCGGAGCCGTATTTGTCTTTGGAAGCTCCCATGTGGCGCAGGACGACCCCAGCGGGGCGTCCACTGTGGTGGGAACGGACAGCTCATTTCGTGCGGGTTCAAGGATCCTAGCTTCAGAAGGTGCCGACAATGGCGATTTGCCTTCGGAGCCTAAGAACGTCATCCTATCGCCTTCTGGAAACACCTTCCAGGTGACGTGGAACGCCCCTGATTATACAGGTACTTCGTCCATAATCGAGTACCGTGTCTTCTGGGACATGGTTCCTGGCACCAGGACCTACTCAGCCTCCGCGGGAACCTCCCTGACATACACCATTTCCGGCTTGGCCGAGAGTACCACCTACTACATCTCGGTCGCGGCCTTTAACAGCGGCGGCCAGGGTCCGTTCAGCTCCGAGGTCTCCGGGCTAACGGCTGCCAGGCTGGGCGAGCCCAGTGCGCCCATGGTCGTCTCGGTCGTCAGCGGGCCTAGCTACAACCAGATCTCCTGGTCAGCGGCCACGGACACTGGCGGCATACCCTTGACCGGATACCTGGTCTACCGTTCCGACTCCCCCGGGAGCGAGGTCCTACTCGCGGACACAGGATTGAACCTTTCTTACAACGACACCTCCGTGGTGAACGGACAGACCTACTACTACGTCGTAAAGGCCTCTAACGGCATCTACGAGGGAGAGTCCAGTGATGTGGTCCAGGGCACTCCGCATACGGTCCCGTCCGTACCTGAGCAGGTACAGGCAGCTCCCGGGTTGAAGAGCATAACCATCAACTGGACGGCCCCCTACGATGGGGGGAGCGCCATCGACGGGTATCTGTTAGAGTATGGAACCTCCGTTAACGACCTCTCACACAGCGCCCTGACCGGCAACGTGACCGAGTACACCCTTCTCGGCCTGTTTGACGGCACCTTCTACTCCTTCAGGATAAGTGCGCACAACTCCGCGGGATTCGGACAGGCGTCGACCATCTTCCAGCAGACCACCTTCGGTCCGCCCGCGGCCCCCATGGCGGCCGCGACCAGCGGCCTGTCCTTCGTCAACATCACGTGGTCGGTCCCCCCCTCGGACGCCCCCATCACTGAGTACAAGATATTCAGAGGAACGGTGTCAGGTGAACTGGCAGCGTACGCTACCGTGAACGAGACATTGTTCTTCAACGACACGATGGTAACCAACGGACTGGAGTACTTCTATGCAGTGGCGGCTGTGAGCGATGCCGGAGAGGGGGCCATGAGCGATGTGGCGGTCGCCCATCCCACTGCCCTGCCCGGTGAGATCACCGATCTTCAGGGCCAGGCAGGACCGATGACCGTGACCCTGTCATGGAGCCCTCCGGCTGATGGGGGTGCTTCCATCATCGCCTACAACGTGTATCGGGGCGCGGATGAAGGGTCATTAGCGAAGCTCGCCGCGGTGACCGATATGACGATCAAGGATACCAGCGCTGTGCCCGGGACCGCATACGTATATGCCGTGGCCGCGGTCAACGCCAATGGAGAGGGACAACGGTCCATGGTAACGGCCACCTCTCTGTACCCTCCCCCCACGCCCACCGATGTCAAGGTGGTCCGCAGCGGCGATTCCGCGGTGATCACCTGGTCCATGCCCGAGGGCAACTCCTCCTCAGGCGAGGTAGGAGGTTTCGTGGTATACCGTGCAGTCGCCGGGAGTAACGATGATGTCATCGGGCTGATCACCGACAGTGGGGCCAGGAGCTTCACCGATATCAATGCCCCTACCGGGTCCTCGAGCTACCGTGTCGGCGTCCTCAACATGGATTCCAGCATCAGCCCCTCGGTCAGCAGCCTGGTGGTCCTGGAGGGAACTGAGTCAGGTCTCAACGTTCTCCTCATCCTCCTGCCTCTGGGCCTCGGAGGGGCCTTCCTGCTCATCTTCCTGCTGAGACGGAAGCACAACATGGTGTGATGGGCCCGGAAATCCTTTACATCCCTCCCATCCTGGTCCGGACCAGTAGATAACGGAGCCTTAGGAGAGACCGAGACCGATACGTGGCGCTCAACCGCTGCTCTTCTCCTTGATCTTCAGGCCGATGGTCCTGCCGAACTCCCGGCATTTCCGGCGCTCCTCCTCCTGAGGAACGAACCTCACCTGGTAGGGCTCCATGGGAAGCTCCAGGCCGCTTCCCTTGAGCAGGTCCTGCGCCATCTTTACGGCCCCTCCGGCCCATCCATAAGATCCGAACACCGCCCCGATGCGGTTGGTGGGCCGTAGGCCCCGGAGGTAGTAAATCATGTCCGCGACAGAGGGGAACAGGTTGTTGTTGAGCGTGGGGGAACCTATCACCACCGCCCGGGAGTCCAGCACCTCTTTCATGACCTCGCTGCGGTCGGTCTCGCCCAGCTTCATGACCCTGACCTCGACCCCCTCGGAGGCGATCCCCTCGGCGATCTCCTCGGCCATGATGCGAGTGGAGTTCCACATAGTGTCGTAGACGACGACCGCCTTCTCCTTGGTACGGGAGCTGGACCACTGAGAGTACAGTTCGAATATCCTTCCCAGGTTCTTACGCCAGATCACCCCATGGGACGTGGCGATGATCTTGATGTCTATGTCCTTGGCCTTTTGGATGGTCCTCTCCACCTGGGAGTTGAACAGGAGTATGATGTTGGCATAGTACTTCGCCGCCTCCTGGTAGAGGACGTCCTGGTCCACCTCGTCGTCGAACCTCTTGGTCGTGGCATAGTGCTGGCCGAAGGCATCCATGCTGAACAGGACCTTGTCCTCCTCCACGTAGGTGAACATGGAATCCGGCCAGTGGAGCATGGGCGTGTCTATGAACTTGAGCGTCTTCGTTCCCAGCTTGATCTCCTGACCGTCCTTGACCATCTCCGTCCTCAGCTGGGGGAAGTGAAGGCGGAGACCTTCCACCCCCATCCGGGATGCCAGTACCGTAGCCCCGGTCAGTTCCTGCATCAGGGGCAGGCTGCTGGAGTGGTCCATCTCGGTGTGGTTAGATACAATTATATCGATCTTCTGGGGGTCCATGACGCTCCCTATCCTGCTCACCATCTCCTCGAAGAACGGCCTCTTGACCGTATCGATCAGGATGTTCTTCTCCCCGGTTATGAGGTATGCGTTATAGGTCGAGCCCATGGAAGTGGAATATCCGTGGAAATTGCGGATGTTCCAATCGATAGCCCCGACCCAAAAAATGCCGTCCGTTACTTGCACCGCTTCCATGCTCTCACCTAACGGCCATTGGTAGGCATGGCAGCCTATGAAACCTTTTCGTCAGGTCGATGAATCTCGCCCGAGAAAATTTAATATAGATAGATGCAGTGGCAATCGGCAATGGGCTTCATAGAGGGATTGATAGCTTGGGGAGTGGAGCTCATCATGGGGATCCTGGGATTCCTGGGTCTGCCGGGCGTGTTCACGCTAATGACCATTGAGAGCATGTGCATACCCATTCCCAGCGAGATAGTGCTGCCCTTCGCCGGAGCTTTAGTTTATCAGGGAAGGATATCGGTCTTCGGCGATTCCATCCTGGACATGCTGATGGTGGCCCTGGCAGGCACTTTTGGCTGCACAGTAGGATCGGCGATAGCTTACTATGTAGGTCTCAAGGGCGGCCGCCCCCTGGTCAAGAGGTACGGCCGCTACATACGCATGAACGAGAGGCACCTCGACCTTGCGGAGTGCTGGTTCAGAAAGTATGGGGACTGGGCGGTGTTCGGCTCCCGGCTCCTTCCGGTGGTCAGGACCTTCATCTCCCTCCCGGCGGGGATGGCATGCATGCCTTTCAAGCGCTTCATCGTCCTCTCCACTATCGGGTCTTTCCCCTGGTGCCTCGTACTGTCCTACATGGGATTGGTGCTGGGAGAGAACTGGCAGACCATAGAGGACCTGTACCGCCCGCTGGAGATCGTGGTGCTGGTGGGAGCGCTGGCCCTGGTGGTCTACTACGTCATCAGGAGAAGACAGCAGAAGATGTACTGTCCTCCTTAGGCTCCACTGTAGTAGTACTCCCCTATCTCCTTCTGTTCCCTATCCAGTCTTGATCCGGGCTTGTTGATCCGCGGCCTGTTGGTGTCGTTGTCCCGCCGGAAGGTGACGTCGACGTTCTTGAGGAACATGTTCATGCCCACCCTCATATCGAACGGTCCGTTGGCCTTGCCTTCGCGACCGGGGATGCCATCGAACACCATCATGGAGTCAGAGACCATGTCCAGGAAGTAGATGTCATGGTCGACGATGAGCGCGCTGCGTCCCCTCTTCTCCATGACCCTGCGGACGGTCTTCGCCGCCTCCATCCTCTGGTTGGAATCAAGGTACGCGGAAGGCTCGTCCAGGAGGTACATGTCCGCCTCCCGGGACAGGCATATGGCGATGGCCACCCTCTGCAGCTCCCCCCCGGAGAGGTTGTTGACGTTCTTATCATAGAGGCGTTTGAGCATCAAAGGATGGGCGATCTCGCTCTCGAAGAAGCCTGACTGGAAGAACTCGAGGTTGGTGGCGGTGAACAGCTCCAGCACCGTGCCGTCGAAGTCAGGGGCGATATATTGCGGCTTGTATGAGACCTTGACGCTCTTGTCCACCGACCCCAGTGTCGGCTCCTGAACTCCGGCCAGCATCTTGACGAAGGTGGTCTTCCCGATGGCGTTAGGGCCCACCACACCTATGGACTCCCCGATCCTGATGGTGCCCGGCTCCACCTTGAGCTTGAACTGTTTGAAGTCGCACTCCATGCGGTCGTAGTCGAGGAGGTGGACGGTGAGCTGGCTGTCCCTGGGAGGATGGGACTCGAAGCGGATCTGGGTATCCCGGAAGCGGATGTTCTCCTCCCGCATATATCCGTCCAGGTAGGTGTTGATGGCTATGCGCACCTGCCGAGGGTTGGCGAAGATACCGTACGCCCCCTCGGAACCGTAGACCAGGTAGGCATTATCGGCCAGGAAATCGAGGATGGCGAGGTCGTGCTCGATGACGACCACCTGCTTCTCGGCCGCCAAGGACTGGATCAAGCGAGCGACCTTAATCCGCTGATAGATGTCCAGGTACGATGAAGGCTCATCGAAGAAGTAGGTGTCCGCGTCCTTCAGCAGCGAGGCCGCGATGGCCACCCTCTGCAGCTCCCCTCCGGACAGCTTGTCCAGGGGACGGTCGATGACCTCATGCAGGTCCAGGAGTTCCGCGGCCTCGTCAGGGGTCATCCTTTCCGCGACCTTGCTCAGCAGGTCCCTGACCACGCCCTTGGCCACCTTGGGGAGCTTGTCCACGTACTGGGGCTTGAGCGCCGTGCGAACCTTCCCTGCGTACACCTTGGTGAGGTAATCGCCCAGCTCCGTTCCTGAGAGCCTATCTAGGACCTGCTCCTTGGAGGGAGGGTTATCGTACTCTCCGAAGTTGGGAACCTCATCCCCTGACAACAGTTTGATGGAGGTGGTCTTACCGATGCCGTTGGGACCCAGAATGCCGGTGACCAGTCCTTTCTTGGGGACGGGAAGGCGGTAGATGCGGAAACCGTTCGTTCCATACTGATGCATGAGCTCGCTCTTCAGCTCCTCCGGCAGGCCGATGATCTTGATGGCCTCGAAGGGGCACTTGTGCACGCAGATCCCGCAGCCCACGCACAGCTCCTCAGATATCACGGGACGGCCGCTCTCGCCCATGACCACTGCCTCCACGCCCGTGCGCACCTTGGGGCAGTAGTTCCTGCACTCAGAGTTGCACTTCTTGGGCTGACAGTGGTCCCTCAGCAGAACGGCTATTCGCATACTGTGCGCAATATGGGCCATCCGATAAAAAGTTGATTGTGATGCCATCCACGGGACATGCGGTCAACCTTAAATCCTTCTTCCACAATGCGTTGGCGATATAATGGTCAAGGTTCTAGTGTGCGTCGCGTGGCCGTACGCCAATGCCCCCATCCATCTGGGGCATGTGGCCGGCTCGCTCCTCCCCCCGGACATCTTCTCGAAATACCACCGCCTTCATGGGAACGAGGTGCTCATGGTATCCGGCTCGGACCAGCATGGTACGCCCATAACGGTCAAGGCCGAGAAGGAGGGGGTGACCCCTGAGGTCATCGCCGAGCGCTACCATGAGATCAACAAGAAGGCCATCGAGGGCCTTGACATCCAGTTCTCATTGTTCACCAAAACGCACACGGAGAACCACTTCGAGGTTGTAACCGATGTGTTCCAGACCCTTAGGGACCATGGTTATCTTTACAAGAAGGGCACCCTCCAATACTACTGCCCGAGGTGTGAGAAGTTCCTCCCCGACCGCTACGTGGAAGGTACGTGCCCTTCCTGCGGCAACGAGAAGGCCAGGGGGGATCAGTGCGAGAGGTGCGGCAAGGCCTTCGAGGGCGGTGAGCTGGAGAAGGCCGTGTGTGTCCACTGCAGCACCGCGCCTGAGCTTCGAGAGACCGAACACTTCTTCCTGAAGCTGACCGCGTTCCAGGACCGGCTTATCGAGTGGATCTCCGGCAAGGAGGATTGGAAGAGCTCGGTGAAACTTTTTACCAAGAACTGGCTGGAGGCCGGGCTGGCGGACCGCCCCATCACCAGGGACATGTCCTGGGGTGTGCCCGTTCCGATGCCGGGGTGGGAGGACAAGGTCATCTACGTGTGGTTCGATGCCGTCATCGGCTACCTCTCGGCTTCCAAGGAATGGGCCAAGATGGTAGGGCGACCTGATGCCTGGAAGGAGTACTGGGCCGATCCCGCGGTCAATGGCTATTACTTCCTGGGCAAGGACAACATCCCCTTCCATACTATCATATGGCCGGCAATGCTCATGGGATATGAGGGTCTGAACCTACCGTACGACGTTCCTGCCAACGAGTTCCTTACCTTCAAGGGGGACAAGCTGTCCAAGAGCCGGGGCAACTCCATCGACATCCCGTCCCTCCTCAAGAGCTACCAGGTGGACGCTCTCCGCTACTACCTGGCGGTGAACATGCCCGAGAACAAGGACTCGGAGTTCACCTGGGAGGACTTCGAGACCAAGATCAACAACGAGCTCGTGGCCACCCTGGGCAACTTTTACCACCGCGTTCTTAGCTTCACCTTCAAGCACTTCGGGGAGGTGCCCAGCTACCACGGCACCGAGGCCCAGAAGCAAGAGTTGATGGAGGCCATCGAGAAGGCCCGCGCCGAGGTCGATGAGAACCTCCAGAAGTGCGAGTTCAAGCGAGGGCTCAAGGCCATCATGGACCTGGCGCAGTTCGGGAACCGCTACTTCGACGGCGTGGGACCATGGGCGCTGATAAAGAAGGACCGGGAACAGTGCGGCTCAGCGCTGTACCTCAACCTGCAGCTGGTCCAGGCGCTGGCTGTGATGAGCTACCCCTTCCTGCCGCGTTCGGGAGAAGGAGCATGGAAGCTGCTGGGACACCAGGATACTGTACTCAGCAAAGGTTGGGAGAACATCACCGCCCCTCTACCGGAGGGACAGAAGCTGCTCGAGCCCAAACCCTTGTTCTCCAAGATCGTTATCGAGAAGGACGATGCCGATGCCGCCTTCAAAGGCTTCGAGAGCCTGAACCTGAAGGTGGGAAGGATAATCGATGCCCAGAACCACCCTAACGCGGATTCACTTCTTCTGATGCAGGTGGACATCGGAAGGAAGGTGCAGATAGTCGCCGGCCTGAAGGCCTACTTCACGCTCGACGAGCTGAAAGGGCGGAAGGTGGTGGTGGTGTCCAACCTGAAGCCCGCCAAGCTGCGCGGCTACGAGTCCCAGGGGATGCTCCTGGCAGCCGAGTCCGGGGACCTGGTTACCTTGCTGGCACCTCCCGCGGAGGCGGAGCCCGGCGATCAGGTGAGCAGCGGCATGACGCCCGGGGAGAAGCAGATCGAGTTCAAGGACTTCCAAAAACTGACCCTCACCATCGGGGAGGTCCAGGAGGACGGGAGCATAGATATCGGCAGAAAGTTGAAGTGCCGCTGTCCTCCGGGAATGGGGAGGTCCAAGGTCCCGGTGTTCCTGCCCTCGCCCGAGGCCGATGAATGCCTGGTGTTCTTCACCGAGAAAGGCTCTCCCGTCACCGCTGACGAGCGACTCCCTAATGGGGCCACGGTGCGATGAAGGCAGATCTTCACGTTCACTCCACCCACTCCGATGATGGCCATCAGACCATAGAAGAGATCATCGACCGCTGTCGCCAACTGGACATAAGGGTTTTGGCCATCACCGACCACAACGACATGGGTGGCTGCGAGGAGGCGATGCGCCTCGGTGAGGGTATGATAGTCATTCCCGGTATCGAGATATCCTCCAAGGGAGGCCACATACTGGGTTTGGGATTGGATCGCCCCGTCCCGCGAGGCCTGGAGGTCGCTGAGACCATCCGTCAGATCCATGAGGCCGGGGGTATCGCCATAGCGCCGCACCCATACCGGATGTCCACCGGGCTGGGGGAGAATAACGTTAGGGATAACGACTTCGATGCCATAGAGGTGGCCAACGGCCGCTCCCGCCGGGGAGGGAACAGGGCCGCCAAGGCGCTCGCGGAGGAGCTGAGATTGCCGGTCATGGGGGGGAGCGATGCGCACGACCAAAGGTCCCTGGGACGCGCGCTCACCGAGGTCCCCGACGACTGCCGGACCGCGTCTGAGGTCATCACCGCCATTAAAACCGGGAGGTGTAAAGCTATCGGAGCTGGTCAATCCTCTACACGGTCATTGAGCTCGGCGATAATGAGCACCTCTCGATGGTTCAGGCGCGGCCTGAAAAGAATGTGACAGCTCCGACAAGTTCACTGGGAAAACGGATGGCCATCTGAGAATCGAATAGTAAGTGGTTTGTTAAGAGATCAGGCTTAGATGATCATCTCGACGTTGGACATGATCTTCTTCGTCTGAGAAGCGATCATCTCCCGGTCCCCGCCATGGTCCACGAGGATCGCCAGGAGATACTTGGGGCCAATGCTGATAAGGATCAACGTCTGTTCCGTCAGCTCCACCGACACCTTGTTCAGCTTGTCCTTGAGTTCTGAAGAGGTCGTCTCTGCTGCCCCGATCATGATGGCGGACATAGCCGCATAGGTCTCACGGTGAAGCCCCTTCAAGGGACCGCCCATGACATACATGCCTCCACGGGACACCAGGGAAGCGTCCAGGACATGGTCTAGCTTCTTTATTTCGTCCAAGGCGCTCCTTACGGGTGACATCTCATTCATGTTTCTACACGCTTCCAGGCTAAATGTTAATTGAACATCATCCATATATAAGTTTTGATAATATTGTGGACTGGGTAGTACATCAGCGAAGAAAATTGGGGGCAAGAGGTTCGCCATCATGCAATAGATAGAGAACCAATAATGACAATGAAAAATATTTGTTATCATAATATTAATCTGGTCGGCAAGCTATTATTAGTCGCCTAATAATTCACATCATCAGTCTGTGAAGCTCATGCCGTTGGGGAGTATTCTGGGGAAGAAAAGCGACGAGGAGCGCATAGAGGCCATTATCGTGGATTCCTTCCCTTCGAACCAGGACTCCGACATCGAGAGGGCACAACGGAAGATCGTCAAATGGGCGGAACAGAAACCGTTGGAGACGGTGACCGTCCTTTTGAACCACTATCATGACGATGATGAAAGGATACGCAGGCCGGTCAGGCAGACCCTGAACGAGCTCAGCAAGGACACCATATGCATGGAGGCCATCATGACCAACATGGTCCACCCCAGCAGGACGGTCAGAAAGGCTGTGCAGAGCTTCCTGGGTGAATCTGTCGGAGCTCACGCGGTCACCTATGCCTCCATATACGAGCAGACAATGCTCCTGGTGGCCATGGCCAAGAGGAAGGACGTCCCCGTTGAGGACATCGTCTCCCTGGCGGACCTTTCGAAGATGACCTTCCTCGATGGGGAGACTATGAGAGCCATCAGGGACATCGGCCTATGTTTGGACACCATCAAGCACCGTTACCGTAGCTCCGAGCAGCTGAAGGACTATCTTGCGGAGCTCCTGAAGATGGCCCCCGACCTCTCCCGAATGGGCATATACGGAGGATCGATCGAGGAACCCCTTCGCAAGGCCATGAAAGCAAGCCGAGAGAGGACTTACGATGATACCAGCACAATCATCGAGGAGCGCAATAAGGAGTTCCAGCTGCGAGGCGACCTTCTGACCCTGGCCAACGAGGTCAAGGACAGGGTCAAGGACAGGCCTAAGGTAACGTCGTCCGACCTATATGCGGAGGACAGGGTGGAGATGGCAAGATTATACGACCTCATCGATCGGGTCAAGGCCCTGGTCCTTGACAACGAACGCACGGAGGCCAAGGTCTTGCTCCAGGAGCATGTAGATGATTTCCTGCAAAGATACAAGGGACCCTTGGAGACCAGAGTGCACGATCAGGACCGTGCAGCGACCTTCGTGCTGTATGCCCAGTCGCTCGCCTTCGTCAAACTGGCATCCTACCTCATACCAACTACGGCCGAGGATTTATACCAGAAGGGCTTCCGGCAACTGGAGGACAGTCCCAGTATTCACGTGGTATTGTGGCCGGAGACCGTCATCGAGAGGTCCGTGATTGATGTCAGACAATCGTCAGACAAAGCTTGACCCCATTTTTTGAATTTTTACTGGATAGGACGATGATATTAACTTTCTAATATTCAAATAATAAAAAAATCACATCCAGTCAACAACATTTATATCGCAGATAGTCGGTCTCGTCAGACGAGGGATGCACTAATGCCAAATTCATTGGTAAAGAACGCACTTGGTAGTGAATACAAGGAGAAGTATGCGGTCCAACCGCAAGCTGCTCCAGCTCCTGCTCCACAGCAGGACATGTCGGATGCGGACAAGGAGATCATGAGGATCGCTGCTCAGCTCGATGTCTGCATCAAGATCATCGGCTGTGGCGGGGGCGGTTCTAACACCATCAACCGCTGCGTGGACGCTGGAATCAGCGGCGCGCAGCTTTGCGCCATCAACACGGATGCCAAGCACCTGCTGACCATCCGCGCACCGAGGAAGATACTGATAGGGAAGAGCACCACCCGGGGGATGGGCGCCGGCGCCCTGCCGGAGAACGGTGAGGCGGCCGCTAGGGAGAACGACAACGATATTCGTCAGTTCTTGACCGGCTCCAACATCGTCTTCGTCACCGCAGGAATGGGCGGAGGCACCGGAACCGGCTCGGCGCACTATGTCGCCTCCATCGCCAAGGAGCAGATAAGGGCTCTCACCATCGGCGTGGTCACGTTCCCCTTCAAGGCCGAGGGCACCGTTCGTGCCGAAAACGCCATGATCGGCCTCAACAAGCTACGTTCCGTGTGCGACACCACCATCGTGGTCCCCAACGACAAGCTTTTGGAACTGGTCCCCAAGCTGCCGGTCGACGCTGCCTTCAAGGTCGCCGACGAGGTGCTGATGCAGACCATAAAGGGCCTCACCGAGATAATCACCAAGCCAGGCCTGGTCAACCTTGACTATGCTGATATTCAGACGGTCATGAAGGAAGGCGGGGTCGCCTTCGTGGGTATAGGAGAAGGCAACACGGAGGAGGATGACAGGGTGAAGGCCGCGGTACATGAGGCGCTGACCTCCCCGCTGCTGGGCGAGATCAACCTCAAGGATGCCAAGGGCGCCCTTATCCGCGTCGTAGGCGGGCCGGACATGTCCGTAGGCGAGGCTCAGAGGGCCGCAGAGATCGTCACCAACAGCGTCAACGAGCGCGCGCGGATCATCTGGGGTTGCTCGGTGGACCCGGAGCTGGAAGGCACCATCAAGATCCTCTTGATAGTCACCGGAGCGTCCTCCAAGTACATGTACGGCAAGGGAGGGGCCCCCACCAGCAAGCTCGGTGCTCTGGAGGATGAGGTCGCTAAGCCCAAGCTCGGTGGCCAGCCTCAGCAGTACAAGCAGCAGCCTCAGCAGCAAAGGCCATCCCCGATGGATGACGACGGCATCGATTTCGTGCGGTGAACGCGGGGGCAATCGAGACGCGCCGGAAAACCCCTTCCCAAATATATTCGTCAGGAAGGTCAGAAATCAAAAGCGCTGTCACCGAACGTGATGGCTGGGCACGGTTCCATGCAACGTCCACAGTGGATGCACGATGCAACATTGACATGAACACGGCCTAGCACCAAGCTTAGTGCACCCTCGATGCATCTTCCGGTGCAGACGCCGCAACCGACGCACTCCTCGGCCTTGACCACCGTTCGACGCACCCCTTCCACTTTTTCTTTTAACTTTTCAGCGTCCGCATCCTTGGCGATGAGGGCCCCGGCATCGAAGATGGTGACATTGTCCACCATCACCCAGCCCTCCTCCTCGTTCACGGTCACCTCGCCAAGCATATTGAGGACGTTAGCCACCCGGTCCAGGTGCAGAGGGCGATCGAAGGCGCCTTCGATGGAGTACCCCATGGTACATGGGGACACTCCCCCCTGGAGGAACAGCTTGAGGTTCTCGGCCGACCCCTCCTCTGCGTCTCTCGAAGCTCTCACTGAGAAGCCCGCCCTGTCCACCTCCTGGATTATTGAAGGAGGCACCTTCTTCCACCTCCACATTCCCAGTTCCACCCAGGAGGTAGGGAGGCCTCTGCTGGAAGCATGGCCGTGGAGCTTTTCCGACCATTCTCTGTAGTTCGCGCAGCCGTCCTCCACCACTTTAAGCTCGGCCAGGTCTGAGGCGGGGCACATTATGCATCCGATGCGGTCCAGACCTCGATCGTACCAAGGGTTGTATGGCTCCCCATCTCCGATGATGAGGAGCCATACATGCAGCGCCGTCCAGTTCTGTATGGGAGAGGCTCCGATCTGCCCCGGCGTCCATGGGTTCTGCCACACTCTGGGCTTGGCAGCGCGGGACTCGGACTCGTAGCGCCTCTGACCTATGAAGGAGAGGACCCCTTCGGGAAAGTTCTTGGCAATGGCCCGGACCGTAGGTCCCAACTTATTGGTCTTGCAGCACCACCGGTAGTCCCGTCCGGGCGGACCGAACACTCTGAACCCTTCCTCAAAAGCCTCCCGGGGAGCCTCCTCCAGGATCAGCCTGAGGTCGTGGCGTCGGGCCACGTCATGGACATGCTGCAAGGTCTCCGGGAACTCCAGGCCGGTGTCGAGGTATAGAATGGGAAGCTTGACCCCCGTCCTCAGTCCCAGCAGCAGTGTCGCCAGTGAGTCCTTGCCTCCCGAGAACGAGACCACGGCGGGGAGGCCATTGTTCTCGTTCATTATGCGGTGCATGAACTTTACGGCCTCTGTGATCTTGCGGTCCATCTCCGGGTGGTTGGCCTCCAGCACCTCCGTCCATCCCGAAGCGGCCTTTGATGGAGGTGCATCCTCGGGGGCCTCCATCCACCGCACCTTCACCGCCATGCCCTTGGCCCCCATTTTCATTTCCTCTGAGCACATGCGTGCGATCCCCGAGGCGAAGGCCCTTCCCTGGCGATCGACAACGAGCACCTCATCCCCTACGGAGATCCCCTCGCTTCTGGAGACCACCCCTGGTGCCAGGAGGTTCGAGCCATCGAGGATGGGCTTGATGGCGCCGTCATCGGCCGTGACCACCGCGCGGGATGCGATGGCCTGCATGGCCTTGGCCGCGGGCATCCGGGCCAGGAACGTCCAACCCTTTCCCAGGTCGTAGCGCAGGGTTCCGGTCACGGTTCCGTCCACCATGACCTCATCCATGCGGTCGAGCGCCGGGGCCTTGTTCATCAGCGCGAAGTGTCCTTCCGGCAGTACCGCCGCCCCGCAGCCCGGCCCGAACTGCCTGTCAACGACCTCCCTCACGAGCCTCACATCCCATGGAGATGCAGGACGGGCATCGCCCGGAGGTGTTATCTCCATCTGCCTGGTCGCACCACCGCAGCGACCGCACTGCTTGCTCTCAAGGACAGGAACGTTGCACGGATCGCACCATCTCAGAGGTATCTTGCCTAATCGGACCAGGGCCACAAGCTGCGGTTAGTCATAGGACCATTATACATTTTTCGAAAAAAACGAGGCCTCATCTGGACCACGACCATAATGTCGAAGCTAGTTTATACTGGTAATTTATTAAAGGCGAGATTTGAGGCCGGATTTTTATGAAGGCGACCAAACGCTCGATGGGCGTGACCTACGCCATCCGTGATATCCTTCTTCCAGCGAGAGAGCTGGAGAAGCACGGGGCGGAGATCATCAAGCTCCATATCGGAGACCCTAACAAATATGATTTCGAGACCCCCAGGCATGTTCGCGAGGCCCTGTGCCGAGCCGTGGAGGTCAATGACAACGGTTACGCTGAGTCAGAGGGCGACTTCGAACTGCGCCGGGCCATCCTTGAGAAGGAGAAGCAGAAGAACGGTGTGGAAGTTGACCTCGATGACTGCGTCATCACCATGGGCGTGACGGAGGCCATCCAGATGGTCACCGCAGCCACCGTGGACCCTGGCGACGAGGTCCTCGTGCCCGGTCCTGGTTACCCCACTTACACGGAGTTCACCAGGTTCTTCGGAGGCGTATCAGTACCCTATCATGCCGATGAGGCCAACAACTGGCAGCCGGACATCGATGATCTGAGGAAGAAGATCACCCCTAGGACCAAGTGCATGGTCATCATCAACCCCAACAACCCCACGGGCTCACTGTACTCCGACAAGGTCCTAAAGGAGATGACCGACCTGGCCGGTGAGCATGACCTCTTCGTCATCTCCGACGAGATCTATGATCTCATGACGTTCGACGGTGTCCACCATTCCCCCGCATCTCTGAACAAGGACGTGCCCATGATCCTATTCAATGGGTTCTCCAAGGTCGACCTACTGCCCGGATGGAGGCTCGGCTACACCGTGTTCCGCGATCCCCAGGGGAAGCTGGACGAGATTAAGGAGGGGATGATGCGCCAGCTAAGGCTTCGCATCAGCGCCAATAATCCTTGCCAGATGGCGGTCATAGAGGCCCTCAAGGGGCCCAAGGACCACCTTGATACGATGAACCATAAGCTCAAGGAGAGGCGGGACTACATCTGCAAGCGTATCAATGATATACCGGGGCTGTCGACCACACGTCCCCAGGCGGCCTTCTACATCTTCCCGAAGATCGAGTCCAAGCACTGGAAGAACGATCAGGACTTCGTATTGGACGTGCTCAAGAATTGTCACGTCCTGCTGGTCCCAGGCCACGGCTTCGACGAGACGTACGGGAAGATGCACTTCCGTGCCACATTCCTGCCGCCGGTGGAGACCCTGGGGAAGGCGTTCGACGCCATCGAGACGTATATGCATAAGGTCGCCTGAGCAGCCCGAGTCAACGCCCCTGATAATACAAACCCCTTCACTCCTCGTTTTTTAGCCTTTTCATGCCGTAGCTAAATCAATTGGCATGGGACGCCTGCCGTTAATGCCGGATGTAGAACATGCGCTCTTGGTCAAAACAAATAAAAAGGGGTTTGAAGGAAAGCGCTTCACTCAAGGTTCTTGAGGAGCTTGACGCAAGCTTCCAGCGCATCACGCCCTTTCTCGATCCTCTCTTCCGCCTGCAGGCGGGTCATGCCCGGTCCGCTGATGCCCAGGGACACCGGCTTCTCATACTGGAGGCTGAGGTCGATGATCTTGCGGGCGGCATGCTGGATGACCACCTGGTCATGATCGGTCTCTCCTTCGATCACGCAACCTAGGGTGACCACTCCATCGATGCCCTGGTCCTCCAGCAACTTCTTTATGGCCAGGGGCATGTCGTAAACCCCAGGGACGGAGATGACCCTGCTCACGTTCACATCCAGGAAGGCGGCGTGCGCCTTCGCCCGCTCCAACATCATCGAGGTGATGTCAAAATTGAACTCAGATACCACTATCCCAATATTGTACTTCTTCATGTCATCACTCCCTTATAGGCCTGGCGTCCTCATAGCCCTGGCGTAATCCCTTTCCCGAGTTCTTGGACAGGACGTCCGGACGGAACAGCAGATCGTACGCGTTGCGGGCATGCTCCCTCGCCCTCTGTTTTGCTAGCCAATCGAGGGTCTTGGCATCGGGGGCCTCGTCCTCGTGGACGAAGACCTCCATGATATGATGATTGGTCATCAGCTGTGCGGC
This sequence comes from Methanomassiliicoccus sp., assembly GCA_012719175.1. Lineage (NCBI taxonomy): Archaea > Methanobacteriati > Thermoplasmatota > Thermoplasmata > Methanomassiliicoccales > Methanomassiliicoccaceae > Methanomassiliicoccus > Methanomassiliicoccus sp. The sequence continues at coordinate 40,482 of JAAYAX010000013.1, read as the reverse complement.
GATGATCCCGGTGGAGGCCTCGTGAGCACAGTTCTTGTCCTTGTCCTTCGGACCTGGCATGCCCAGTGCGATCACGATGTCGCATCGCTGTTCCTCGATGAGCTTCTTGCAAGCCACCGGAAGGTCCTTGATGCCCGGTACTGTGTAGCGCACTACCTTGTAACCGGTTCCCAGGGTCTTCAGCTCCTCGATGGCCGCCCCGCCCATGTCCACACGGGCGAAGGTGGTATCAGCTATCCCTATGAGCTTCATTGCATCGCCCCCTCGGTGTCGGCCTTATCCTTGTGCCACTCGATTATCCTGCGGATTATCTTGCGGGTCCCGTCGAGGTCATCCTCATAGTGACCCAACCTCACGACCTGAATGTTCATCCCGCGTTCGGCCAGCTGAGACCTAAGCTCCTTCTCGTCGAACATCTGGTCATAGCCCAGGGCGATGATGTCCGGGGCTATCTCAGAGACCACCTTGAACATATCTCCTTCCTTCCCTAAAACCGCCCTGTCTACCGGCTTCAAGGCACGAACGAGCTCCAAACGCATGTTCTCGGGGGTGATGGGCTCATGCTTCCTCTTCCTGACCGTCCTATCGGTCGCCACCACCACCACCAGCTCATCGCCTAGCTTCCTGGCCTCGCATAGATAGTGAATATGGCCGGTATGGAGGATATCGAAGACCCCGCTGGCCATGACCCTTTTCATTGTGACCACTTGCTGCCCTGCCATGCCTCGATGATCTCCGCACCCTCGAGGTAGTTCAGGCCGTATCGTCGGGCATAATCTTGAGCCTTGTCCTTGGTAAGAGCCTTGCCATCATCGCCCATCATCTCACAGATGGTGGCCGAGGGGAACATCCCGCCCATCTTGAGAAGGGCGGAGGAAAGCTCAGTGTGCCCTCTCCTGTCGTTGAGCATTCCCTGCTGGGAGTTGAGTAGGAACACATGACCGGGAGCGCGGAAGTTCTTACCGAACTCCTCCCGCGCAAGATCAGGATCGAGACCGTTCAGACCGCTTCCCAACTTCGAGAACTCCATGATGGTAAGGGCACGGTCCGCGTCCGGTATCCCCGTGAAGGTCCTCCGGTGGTTAATGGTCAGGGAGAACGCCGATTTGGTGTCGTACGGCAGGTCGTTCGGGGCCAGCACCTTAAGCACGGGGTGCTTGGAATAGGACTCCGCGAACAGCTCTGCCAGGAAGGGGAGGTCCAGCTTCTTCCAAACCTCTGCAGGGACAGTGGTGCAGATCAGACCGCCCGCCTCCTTCCGGAGGGTGCGGATGCTCTCATAGGTCACATGTTCGGAGGCGATCATCATGTCAGTCTCCGCCTCCCTGCTGTCCGAATCGAATATCAGCACGAACTTACCGGAGCGCAGCGCGTTGAAGGCCTCCCTCAAATTATCCACATCATCACCTTTTTCGTCCGATAGGGGGCGCCATATTTTATCTCTCCGGTAGCTACCAAAGATTTTGTTGAGACAGTAATCCCCCAGGGTGGCCAATCTACGGCAGTCGGTGCCCACAATCAATCAAATAATATACGGTCTGTTGATATGGAGGGGCATGCCCCTGACCCTGGATGACGCTTCCGGCCTGGCCCAGGTCGATGCCTCCAATATGCTCGGCCAAATGGCTGCCCTTCCCCAGCAACTGCTCGCCTCCCTATCGAAGGAGCTCAACATCGAAAAGGGGTACAGAAAGGTATGCCTGTGTGGCCTAGGGGGTTCGGCCATGGGGGCCGATGTCCTGTGCGATCACTTGATGGGAACCACGGACACCATGGTCTCCGTGGTCAGGGACGTGCGCCTGCCTGGTTGGGTCGATGAGGAGACCCTCACCATACTATTATCTTACTCTGGCAATACCAGGGAGACCCTGGCCATGCATGCGGAGGCCCAGCGCCGCGGCACCCGTATCGCCGTTATCACTTCTGGAGGTAGGCTGCTGCAGCTGTCCGAGGCTAACGGCGAGAGCATCGTGCGGGTACCGCCGGGGCTCCAGCCTCGGGCCGCACTGGGCCATCTCTTGGGAAGTGCCGCGATCGTTTTGGAGAGCGTAGGAATTGCTCCAGTGGCCACCGACCTCAAGAGGATGGTCCCTTCGCTGGAGGAGGACGTCCGCTCCTGCTCCGCGCACACCCCCACCGAGGACAACCCTGGAAAGAAGATCGCTATAGGAATGGCCGGGACCCTTCCCTTCATCTATTCCTCACGGAACGTGCGCTCGGCAGGCCGCCGCTGGCAGACCCAGATAAATGAGAACTCCAAGATGCTGTGCCTTTACGGCGAACTGCCCGAGGCGGATCACAACCAGATAGTGGGATGGGTGGACGGTGCCAAGGATGGCAAGAACAGGCCGGTGTTCCTGCGCGCCTCATCGGACCGAGGGATGATGGCGGAGATCGTCAAGGCCACGATATCCATATTCGAAGATTTCGGCCTGGACCCGTTGATAGTGGACCTCAAAGGCGAGACGTCCCTGGAGAGCGTGATGAGAGGTATAGTCCTGGGGGACCACGTCAGCTTCTATCTTGCCATGCTCCAGGGCATTGACCCCATGCCAGTATCTTCAATATCAGAACTAAAGAAAAGATTGGGCTGAGCTGAAGAAAAGTTAAAACCGGTAAAGGGTTTGGTAGCTGAGGGTCCTGACCACCATCTGGCCGAACCTCTCACGACAGATAGAACCTTATCCCAGATGATCGACGTTCCCTTACGCTCAGTTGTAGGAAACGGATGTCTGAGGCATGCGGTTCTGGAGAGATGAGATGTCGATGGTAGAGGTGTTCATGTTCATGTTACCAACGATTTCGTTGATCTCATTGTTCATGTAGATCTCGTCACCAGGAGTGCGGTCCCACATGTCGCTCATGATGTAGGTGAACGATAAGGCGGGGCAGTCGTCCATCTTATGGAACGCGATCACGAGGCTGTGTGAGGACTTCCAAAGCTTCCTGGTCGGCCTTACAAGTCCTCTATCGGCGACGATAAGGCTGGGCTTCTCGGCGTTGATGACCCTGAATCCCTTGGCCCTCAGCAGGTCGGTCATTCGATCGAATATTATGTTCGCATCTCCAACGGTCTTTACCATGCGGGTGTAGGATTGGCTCATAGAGGTAAAAAATAAGGTACACATTTATATTAACATTGATAATAATATCACTGAGCGAACCCGGGAGCCCTATCACACATTTTTAAAACCTCAATTGATCACGTTCATCGAAAGTTGGCATCATGTCCCCTCATTTGAGGCTTTGAAGCGTTATCATTTCAGGTACGTGATAATCATCAGATTTGTTCATTCTGTTCCTGCAACACTTATTTTTACAACTTGCCTTATTTCAGGCCGGTAACTATTATGAAGGAAGATGCATACTGGATTAAGGACCAGGTCAAAGCCCATACCAAATGGTTCGAAGAGTCGCTCCCCATGATCGCCTCGGAGAACCTCATTAGCCCCCTTGCAAAGGAGATGATGATATCCGATTTCCATGATCGGTACGCGGAAGGCCTTCCCGGCAAGAGGTACTACCAAGGCAACATCTATGTGGACAAGGTGGAGTTGAAGTGCCTGGAGCTGGCCAGGAAGATATTCAAGGCCAAGTTCGTGGATGTGCGCCCGACATCCGGCACGGTGGCCAACATCGCAGTGCTGTTCGCGCTGGCCAAACCAGGCGACAAGATAGCCACCCCGGAGCTGGCATCGGGTGCTCACATCTCCACCGCACCGTTCGGTGCGGTCGGCCTGAGGGGTCTGAACCCGGTGCACTACCCCTGGGACTACAAGAACTGGAACCTTGACGTGGATGCCACCAAAAAATTCCTGGTTCGGGAGAAGCCCAAGGTCGCCCAGTTCGGTCTATCGGTGTTCCTTTTCCCGACACCCATCAAGGAGATTCAGGATGCTCTGCAGGAAGCTGGTTGCGCGGTATGGTACGATGCCGCTCACGTGCTCGGCCTCATCGCCGGCGGCAAGTTCCAGGATCCCCTGCGGGAAGGCGTACAGATAATATCCGCTAGCACTCACAAGACGTTCCCCGGCCCCAACCACGGTATAATCATCGCAGACAAGGTCAGTGACGATGTCCAGGCCAAACTGCAGAAGGCGGCCTTCCCTGGTGTGACCTCCTCCCACCACCTTCATGCCATGGCCGCCCTCGCGGTCACCATGGCGGAGTTCGAGATCTACGGCAAGCAGTATGCTGGTCAGGTCATCAAGAACGCCAAGGCCTTGGGCAGCGCCCTCTATGAGATGGGCATCGATGTGATGTGTCCCCATCTCGGCTTCACGGAGTCCCACACCCTGGCCATCAGCGTGGCCAAGCACGGCGGCGGGGCCCAGTGCGCACTTGACCTGGAGAATGCCAACATCATCACCAACAAGAACATGCTTCCCGGCGATACCAGCTCCGTAAAGCCCTCGGGGTTGAGGCTGGGCACGCAGGAGCTTACCCGCCTGGGCATGGAGAAAGGGGAGATGGAAGAGGTCGCCCGCCTGATCTACCGGGTCATCGTCAAGAAGGAGAACCCGGAAACGGTGAAGAAGGACGTGTGGGAGCTCAAAAAGGACTTCACCAAGGTGCAGTATTGCCTCAATGAAGGCGCTGAGGCGTACAAGTACTACGACCTGGTGTAAGCGAACCGTGGACAAACCCCTAACTCTTTCCTTTTTCTCATTTCTTTCAAGTGAGCCCTTCCCCATCACCTCCGTCCGGCCGCTCTGGCAACATATTAAGAGGGGGCCGACATTATCGGCCGATAAGGACGGTCGCATCGGAGCTGATCTCATGGTGAAACGGAACAGGATCTTGTTCATCATCGCCCTGATCTTGGTCGCGGTGGTGGTGGCGGCGGGAGCCTTTATGGCATCGACTCCCAAGGAGGAGACCAAGGTGTTGCGGATTGGGGTTCTCCCCGTCATCGATACCCTGCCCCTCCATGTGGCCGAAGAGGAGGGACTGTTCGATCAGGAGGGCATCGACGTTCAGCTCGTGGAGTTCAATAGCGCCTTGGAGCGGGACGCGGCGTTCACGGCTGGAAGCATTCAGGGATACTTCGGAGACCTCGTCAACACCCTCGTCCTCAGGAAGACGATGGACGTGAGGGTCGTCACGGTCGATTACCGAACGCTAGCGGACAACCGCATGTTCGCTATCCTGGCCTCACCGAACTCGGGCATCAGTGACATCACGCAGTTGAACGGGACGTCCATCGCGACCTCGGTGGCGTCCATCTCCGAGTACTTCATGACCGAGATGCTGACGGCCAACGGGATAACCGATGAGGTATTGGTCCAGCAGGTCCCGGCCATCCCCATCCGGTACAGCTCCCTGCTCTCTGACCAGATCAGCGTTGCCGTTCTCCCGGAACCATTCGTGACACGGGCGATAAGTGATGGTGCGATCCTGCTTACGGATGACCGCGCGGTCAACACCACCGCCACCGTGATCGCCCTGAGGGGGGATTGGATCTCCGAGAACCAACAGGCAGCCAAGAGCTTCCTGAAAGCCTACAATGCCAGTGTTGCCAAGGTCAACGAGGACCCATGGAGATACAGCCAGGTATTGTATGATAAGCTCCACTTCCCGGAGGAGCTCCGGAACACCTTCGCCTTCCCGCCTCTGTCGCCCGTGACCCTCCCCGCGGGGGAGGACCTGGAAAGGGTTCAGGATTGGATGATGGATATCGGAATACTCACAGAGCGGTTCTCCTTCAACGACGTGATGGCGACGGGACTGCATGGGTGAACGAATGCTTACTGCCGAGGGGCTCACCAAAGAGTTCGCTCCTGAGATCAGGGTCATCGAGGATTTGTCATTCTCGGTAGAGAGCGGACGTTCATTGACCATTATAGGACCTTCAGGCTGCGGTAAAAGCACTCTACTTTACATGCTGGCCGGCCTGACGCGGCCGACGTCGGGCAAGGTCCTTATCGAAGGCCGGGAGGTCAAGGGACCTTCCCGGGAGGTGGGGATGATCCTCCAGGACTTCGGCCTCCTCCCCTGGAAGACAGTATGGGGCAACATCTGCCTGGGCATGAGGATCAGGAGCGTCCCCAAGGGGGAGCAGGACCGCCGTGCCCGGGAGATCATCAAATACCTCGATCTGGAAGGCCATGAGGACGACTACCCCAGCAGGATGAGCGGGGGCGAGAGACAAAGGCTGGCGATAGGCAGGGCTCTGGTCATGGAGCCCTCCATCCTGCTGATGGACGAGCCATTCTCATCGCTGGACACCCTCACCCGGGAGAGGCTGCAGAACACCCTGCTGGAGGTCCGTGAGCAGAAGGGGCTCACCATGGTCACTGTGACCCACAGCATTGAGGAGGCAGTATTCCTGGGGGATGAGATCATGGTCCTAGGCGGCCGTCCGTGCGGAATTCGCGCTATCGTCCCCAATCCTGACGCCGGAGGTAAGGGATACCGCAGCGACGAGCGCTTCTTCGCCGTATGCAGAGAGGTCCGCCGGGCGGTGGAGGGCCTATGAACAAGCAGCGCCTGCTGGGATACGCCCTGTCCCTGGCCGCATGCCTTCTGGCGTGGAAGGTGGCCGCGGTCCTCCTGAACTCCCCGGTACTACCAGGTCCGGAGGAGACCTTGAGGGCGTTCGCGGCCGCGGTCGGCACCTCGACGTTCTGGTCGAACTTCGCAGCCAGCACCTTCCGGGTGCTCTCCAGCATCGCCCTGGCATGGCTTCTGGCCTTCCCTCTAGGGATAATGATCGGCTATGATCGCAAGACCGATCGCTATGTCAGCCCCCTGATCTTCTTGACCTATCCCATCCCCAAGATGGTGTTCCTGCCGGTGATGATCCTGCTCTTCGGCCTCGGAGACCTATCGAAGATATTGCTCATCACCCTGGTGGTCTTCTTCCAGATCCTGGTCGCCACCAAGGAAGGGGTGAGCGGCCTGGACCGCAAGTACATCGACTCCATGCGGTCCATGGGGGCATCGGAGGGGGACATCATCAGGGAGGCGGTGATCCCCGCGGCCCTGCCCTCCTGCTTCACCGCCCTTCGCATAATCACGGGGACCTCCATCTCGGTGCTGTATTTCGCCGAGACGTTCGCGGGAACCTCGGGACTTGGCTATATGATAACGAACGCCTGGACCTGGGGTAACTATACCGAGATATACGTCGGTATACTGGCCATGAGCATCCTGGGCATCGCCATTTATGAATCGTTCACCTACCTGGAGCGCCGCGTGTGCCGCTGGACGCGGGCAGCGGAGGATGACCAGGGAGAGGGGGGGTCCTGGGACAAGGCCGTGAACTACGCCCACATGATTAAGATAAGCCACACGGTGTTCGCCCTTCCCTTCGGGCTGGCGGCCCTGGTGATACTCAGCACCGATCACATCATCACCTTAGAGATGGTCCTGTGGATAATAGTGGCCATAGTAGGGGCGCGGTCCGCGGCCATGGGCTTCAACCGCATCGTGGATGCGGGGATCGACAGCCGGAATCCCCGCACCAGCGGGCGGCACATCCCCCAGGGGACGCTCTCGGTGAAGCAGGCGGGATCGTTCACGCTCCTCTCAGCGATCGTGTTCGTCGGAGCCGCGGCCATGCTCTCGCCTCTATGCTTCGTGCTATCCTTCCCCGTACTGGCCATCCTCTTGGGATACTCCTACACCAAGCGCTTCACCTCTGCCAGCCATCTCGTCCTGGGCATATCCATCGGGCTCATGCCCCTGGGGGCGAGCGTGGCAGTGGCAGGGACGATCACCGAGGCTACGGCCGTTCTCAGCCTGGCCCTGACCACTTACATCGCCGGGTTCGACATACTATATGCCTGCCAGGACATCGATTTCGACCGAAAGGAGGGCCTGAGGTCCATTCCCTCCCGTCTGGGAGTGCCGGCCGCCCTGGCCGTGTCATCGATTCTTCACGTCATCAGCTTCTCCAGCCTGGCCGCCCTCTACTGGATGCTGCCTATGGGCCTTGCCTACCTCGCGTGCCTCCTGCTGATAGGGGCACTTTTCATCGTAGAGCACCTCCTGGTCCGGCCTTCGGACCTCACCAGGATAAACGTCGCCTTTTTCAACGTCAACAGCATCATATCGGTGATGGTCTTCGTAGCCATAGCCCTGGGGGTATTCCTCTCATGAGCAACGTCCAGTACCGGATGGGAAAGTCAGGAGGGTCCGTATGAGCCTGCCAACCCACGTCGCAAAGGAGATGGACAAGAGGCCGTCGCGCATCGGAGGCATGTTCGACGATATCACTCCGACCTACGACCGCCTCAACCTGCTCATGTCCGGTTCCATCGACCGCCGGTGGCGTAAGCGTACGCTGGAGATGTTGGACATCCGTCCGGGGGACCGGGTCCTGGACATCGCCACGGGGACCGGGGACATGGCCCTGCAGGCGATGGCAACGAACGGCGGGGACATAGTGGGTATCGACCTTTCGCGCAACATGCTCCGGACCGCGCTCACCAAGTGGAGAAAGGGTCGGCAGGACGCCCCCTATCCCGTGATCCAGGGTGATGCTTTGAACACCCCCTTCAAGGACGCGGCCTTTGATATGGCCATGGTGGCCTTCGGCGTCCGCAACATGATCGATATCGACGGCTTCCTCAGGGAGGTGCACCGGATCCTCAGGCCCGGCGGTCGTCTGGCTGTGGTGGAGCTGTCCATACCCCGCTATCCCGTGATCAGGCAGGGCATGGTCTTCTACCTCACCAAGCTCATGCCCGTGGTGGTCCGCCTCCAGAAGGGAGATGAGTCTTCATACCGATACCTGTGCGACTCCATCATCACGTTCCCCTCCCCTGACGTCCTGAAGGACAAGATGGCGGCTGCGGGCTTCACCCCGCTGGAGATAAGGGAGCTGACGTTGGGGGCATGCCATATCTACCTACTGGAGAAGTGATGACAATGACCTACAGGGACCTGCACAGCTTCGTGAAACGTCTGGAGAAGGAAGGGGAGCTGAAGAGGGTCGTTGGGCCGGTATCGCCGGAACTGGAGATCACGGAGATCACCGACCGCATGTCCAAGGTACCGGGGGGCGGGAAGGCACTGTTGTTCGAGAACGTGATCGGTAGCAGTTTCCCCGTGCTGACCAACGCTTTCGGCAGCGACAGGAGGATGGCCATGGCCCTGGAGGCCGATTCCCCCGACGAACTCGCAGAGAGGATCTCGGGACTGCTGAAGATGTCCATGCCCTCCACCTTCATGGGTAAGGTGGGAACGCTCCCGGAGCTTATGGGACTGGCGAAGTGCCTCCCCAAGGTGAAGAAGGGCGGGAGAGCGCCATGCCAGGAAGTGGTCATGACAGGGAACGAGGTCGATCTAGGCACCATCCCGGTGCTCAAGTGCTGGCCCCAGGATGGGGGCAGGTTCGTTACCCTTCCGGTGGTGTTCACCAAGAGCGTGGAGGGGAAAAGGAACGTAGGCATGTACCGCATGCAGATCTACGACCGTAACACCACCGGCATGCACTGGCACATCCACAAGGACGGCAGTCACAACTACCACGGGTACGAGAAGGAAGGAAGGCGCATGCCGGTGGCGGTGGCCATCGGCACTGCCCCGGCGGTGACGTACGCGGCCACCGCCCCCATGCCCCAAGGGATGGACGAGATGCTGCTGGCCGGTTTCATCCAGGGGACTCCCGTAGATCTTGTTAAATGCCTCACAGTGGACCTGGAAGTGCCGGCAACGGCGGAGTTCGTCCTCGAAGGATATGTGGAACCGGGTGAGACCCGGACCGAGGGGCCGTTCGGGGACCATACCGGTTACTACTCCCTCAAGGGCGAGTATCCAGTGTTCCATGTGACCGCCGTGACCCACCGCCGGGACGCCATATACAGTGCTACCGTGGTGGGACGTCCGCCCATGGAGGACTGCTACCTAGCGAAGGCCACGGAGAGGATCTTCCTACCGCCGTTGCGGATGGTCGTCCCGGAGATAGTGGACTATTGGATGCCATGGGAAGGTGTCTTCCACAATATCGTGGTGGTCTCAATTCGCAAGGAATACCCGCTCCACGCCCGGAAGGTGATGAGCGCACTTTGGGGGAGCGGGCAGATGAGCTTCGCCAAGATGATTGCCGTCGTCGACGAGGACGTTCCCCTGAAGCCAGAGGTCCTGTTCGATCACCTGCTGGACACCATCGACCCGTGGACCGACGTGGTGCTCACGGAGGGTGTGCTGGACGTTCTGGACCACTCCGCGCCGGACCCTCTGTTCGGTGGAAAGCTGGGTCTCGATGCCACGGAACGGAGGCCGGGAGAGAGGTCCCGTGGCGAGTCCCGCTTCTCACCTTATCGTTCAGAGATGGAGATCAGGGAGGTGCTCAGAGACCTGGACAGGGGCTTCATCTCCTTCCGCATGGCCGCAGCTGGCCGCAGGACCCCTCTCCTGCTCCTTAGCATTGATAAGAAATGGAAGAGCTCCAAGTACTATCGGGACCTGTTGGAAAGGAGCCCCCAGCTGACCAGGGAGGGTGTGATCGTCCTGTTCGACGACATCGACCTTACCGACAGCTCCCTCTGTCTTTGGAAGTTCTTTAACAATGTGGATCCCCTGCGAGACGTTTGGATGGCGGATAGGCAGCTCATCATCGATGCCACCAAGAAGGGATCGGTGGACGGCCATGAGCGGGAGTGGCCGGATGAGATCGTGATGACCCCGGAGGTCTCCAGGTCGGTAAGGGAGAGAGCCCACCCGCTGGGCATCGAGGACCTTTACTCCGAGGATGGAAGGTAGCCAGGCGGTCGGAAAACGAGGTCATCTGTAGTACAATGAGATGGGCTCAGGGCAACTGGCGGGTCCGCCGGTCCTGAAGCTCCTCCATCATGGTGCAGGCCATGCACCTTCCCTTGGGCGAGGGCTCACCGCACTGGCACAATTTGAGGGCGGTCTGAGGATACTTCATCTGCAGCAGTGGCTTGAGGTCGTCATAGCTGGCTATGATGGAGTGCTTCGTACCCGGGGACCTCGCCTCCATCCCGTCGATGATATCCCGATACTCGTTGCGCAGTGCCGCCTCCCAGTAGGGGCAGGAGGAATCGGAGAAGTCGATCTCGCGCAGCAGCGCATAGAGGTACACCTCCTTCTCAGGGATGAGACGAAGGGGCATGATCCTTGGGACCAGGCCGGGCTGCACCTTCTCATGGGGCCCCATGCGGGCCAGCCTCTCCACGTCCCCCCGGGTGAAGTTCATGAGCACCGCCTGGGCCGCATCGTCAAGGTTATGACCTGTTGCCAGGACGTCCGCGCAGATCTCCCTTGCCTTCAAGTTCATGCACATGCGGCGAAAGACCCCGCAATAGGCGCATGGCGTTCGCTGTCCTAGGATGGAGGCGGTCTCGTCCATGGTCATCCCCACCTCATCTTGGAATCTGATCACATGATGCTCCACGCCCAGGTCCTTGGCCAAGCGTCGCGCCTTCTGCAGTGCCTCCGGGCGGTAGCCTTCGATGCCCTCATCTACAGTAATGGCGGATATGGTGACATCCCTTCTCTTTTCCAGGATATTGTGTATCAGCAGAAGAGCGATGCAGCTGTCCTTGCCCCCCGAAATGGCCACTGCGATATGCTTGGAACGGTCCAGATCGACCTGCGACCTGAGCTCCTTCCTGACTCGCCTTTCCACATACTCCTGGAAGTGAGCGGAACAGAGGTGGCTGCCGTTGTATCTGATGAACTCTACGGCTTCGCGATTACACTTATCGCATCTGCTCATTCAACATACCCAACCCGGAGAAGTTATTAATTCTTGGCCTCGACCCCTATCTTCGGGGTGGTCGTTCATCCTTCCACTATCTCACAGATGTGCGTGTAAGCTCTGGACGTGCGCCTAAGGGCCATATCAGGATGTTTTCATAAAAGTATAAAAAAAGAGATTGCAGGAGTTTTGACTCAGCCCACCTTGTTCCCACAGTTACCGCAAAACTTCTCTCCTGTCAAAGGTGCCGAGCAGTACGGGCAGACCTTCGGCATGGCCTGAGCGGTCGGAGCGGCCTGAGGCGGGTTCATTGGCTGAGCAGGCTGTGGTGCAGGAGGAACCGGCGGTGAGTACGCGGTCGGGGCCTGCTGAGGTGCTGGAGGCGGCTGGTTGAAGGCATTTTGGATCTGCCCGGCAGGGTTCGAGGGCATGAGCGGGGCCTTGAAGATCAATAGGTTGATGACCACTGAGCCGATGATGCCGAGTCCAGCGATGATCGTGAGCCATAGGCCGATTCCCTGGTAGCTGCCAAGGACTCCAAAGGCATCTAATGCCAGCACAAGTATGATCAAACCGATGATGAGCATTATGATGTTGGAGAACGATTTGACCAGGTTATTGAACGAGGACAGTTGGTTGGCCGTGCCGTTACCACCCGATGACTGTGATATCAAACTCATTATCTTGTCGGAGAATATGATCGCCAACACGATTATGCACAGGAAGCCTGTTAAAGCGCTTCTACCTCCGCCCCCCACTGAGGAGGAAAACCCATAAGCGCTGAATGACCACCATGGTAGGAACATTCCAATTATCCCAAGCACAGCAGCAATTGCAGCCAATGCCTGCGCGTACGTCAACCCGAATATCTTGCTTTTTTCATCCATTGTCATTAACCCCCTAATCCTCCTAGCCAAAACTGGAAGAATGTTGGTTAAGCAAATTGTCTTTATAAAAAATTATTCAGCCTTTTTTATTACATCAATTAAAAATTCTATTTTTTTAGAAAATATATTCTCATGTCCTCATTCTGATTAGGAGGATCATTTCTCGTTTTAACAATGCCTGAGATGAATAAGGTTCGCGAAAAAATGTGCAATGTCCGTTCTGATCATCCACGGGGAGCCTCCCGTTTAACTCGAAGAAAGATCTTTCCTTGCACTAAAAATGACAACGCGGTGTTCCTCCACTCGGAAGGAGGGCCCACACCTTGATCGGTACCTAGAAAATCCCAAGGATAAGGCCCAGTAAGGAATGGGGATTGTTGATCATCCAATCGGTGGCCCCCCGGAAGATGTATTCGATAGCCATAGCTGCTATCAGCAGCCCCACGACCTTGGAGAAGATATCGATGACCTGGTTCCCGACGATACGCGTAACGGCATGAGCGTTGCGCATGAGGAGCCAAGTCGTCACCAGCGAAAAGCTGCCTGCTAGCAGCACCGTGATAGGATCATACTGCACGGTGAGGATGATGGCCGTTGATATCACTCCTGGACCTGTCAGAATGGGGGTGGCGATGATAACCCAGGCGACGTTCTGGTCCCCCGAGCGGATGAGGTTGAGACCGAAGATGATCTCCATGGACATCAGGAGGAGCACAAGACCCCCAGCTACTTTGAAACCGTCCACGGTGATCCCGAACATGTCCAGCAGCGGTTGTCCAATAAGAACGAATATGACGAACAGCAATGCTGCCACCAGGATCGCGCGGTTGGCACAGGACACCAAGGCCTTCTCGTCGTAGCTCTTGGTCATGGCAATGAACACCGGGACGCTGGCAAAGGGATCGAAGATGAAGAACAGCAGCGTTGCCGAATAGAACAAGCCATCGAGGTCCAGGAAGTCCATGTGGCCAGGCATCTTGATCTGGCCTATTAATCGTTATGTGCTGAGCAATCGATTCTCAGATTTCACCTTAGCGATTTCGATCGCCGAAATGATCACTTCACCAGGGTGCCTGACCGGTCCTCTGCAGCCCCTCATTGTACTTCTTGGTCAGCATTATAACGTCGATCAACTGGACTATCCAGATGATGAACGTGATGATGCTGACGGCCGTTATCAGGCCTATTGAGCCGCTCAGTGCATTCATTATCTCGTTAGGATCCGACGTATTTACGAGGCCGCCTATCTGGCTCCAGACCACCCATACAGAGATAACGGTCAACGAAAAATACGCGATCATGAAGATCAGGCCGCGAACGATCTTGCCGACATAGATATGGCCTGCCCCCGGTATGAAGAACCCCAGTATTGCGGCCACAAGCTCGCTCTTGACCGGCAGGTAGTAACCGTAAGGTGGTGGTGCGTTCTGATGGACATTGGGCTGCCATGGTTGCGATGGAGTCGCGGTCCCTTTCTTTAGGTCGAAACCGCAGTTGGGGCAGAAGGCTGATTCATCCGGCAGGTTAGTTCCACAGTTAGGACAGTACATACTTGGTCCCTTTGAACGCGCTTTTAGTAGATATATCCTCAAGATGTTTAATAATCTAATCTGGAAAGACAATGAATAAGAAGGTTAGGAAGAAGTTTACCAGGGGGCCCTCCCTGTCTGCTGCAGAGCGGCGTTGTACTGGTTGGCCTTGTTATAGGCATCATAGATCTGCCACAGCCAGAAGATTATGTAGACGATGAAGCCGATGCCGAACGTGAAGATGCCAACGATCCATAGGACCACCATGAGTATCATGAACACAATGCCCTTGGTTATCAGTCCCAGGTAGATATGGCCTAGCCCTGCGATCAAGAATGCGAGGACCGCAGCGATTCCCGCATTCTTCATCTGCACTATTGGGTACATGGGCTGGCCGTAGGGTTGCTGACCATATGGCTGCTGGCCGTAGGGTTGCTGACCATATGGCTGGGACTCTTGCTGGGGCGGTGGGCCATATTGGGGCTGTGCCCCGTTTGCCTGAGGCGGTGCCTGTGCGTACTGCGGATCGGGCGCCTGGAAGCTCTGTACACTGGGCAACGGCGTTCCACAGTTCTCGCAGAACTTTGCCCCGGGAGACGACTCCCTTCCACAACTTGGACAGTTCATTTCTGCTTCTCCTCCTTCTAGCTTATACCAATAACTGAATTAATAAAGATATGGAGCTGAGATACATTCAACCGTACCGCCAGACGCTCGGTCCCCGTAATACAAAGCTCATTTGTATCGCCCTTTCTGGGCTTTGCATGATGAAACTCGTCCTCCGCCACTTTCGGGCGGCCCGTAACAACATTTAATTGACTCCATCCCGTTAGCGCGGACTGACTTTGATGAATGAGATATGGATAGAGAAGTACCGGCCCAAGACCCTCAAGGATATCATTGGCCAGCGTGACATCGTAGATCGCCTGGAGTCCTATGCCCGGGCTCACAACCTACCTCACCTCATGTTCGCCGGTCCGGCCGGGACCGGGAAGACGACCTCCGCCATAGCCCTGGCGAAGGAACTTTACGGTGATAACTGGAAGGGTAATTTCAACGAGCTCAACGCCTCGGACGAGAGAGGCATCGATGTCGTACGCGGAAAGATAAAGGACTTCGCCCGTACCGCGCCCATCGGGGGCGCCGACTTCAAGATAATCTTCCTGGACGAGGCCGACGCGCTGACAGGGGACGCGCAGGCTGCGTTAAGAAGGACGATGGAGAAGTACAGCAAGACCTGTCGATTCATCCTCAGTGTGAACTACTCTTCAAAGATTATTGAACCTATCCAGTCACGCTGTGCGGTGTTCCGCTTCCGGCCTCTGAGGGCCGAGGACGTCCGCAGCAACCTCCGCCGTATCGTCAGCTTGGAGAACCTGACCATCGCCGACGATGCCTTGGAAGCCCTGGTGCACGTTTCTCAAGGAGACATGAGGAAAGCAGTCAACTCGTTGCAAGTGGCCGCTTCCCTGGGCGAGAACATCACCGTGGACCTCGTGTATCATACCACGGGAACAGCCAGACCGGAGGAGGTGAAGGACCTTCTGCAGACCGCCATCAGCGGTGATTTCATCGCCGCCAGGAATCGTCTGGATGAAATAATGATATCGTATGGCCTCTCAGGCGAGGATATTATAAAGCAGATCCATCGCACGGTATTCGACCTGGACATATCGGACTATGATAAGGTGAAGCTCATGGACCGCACCGGGGAGATCGAGTTCCGCATCGTCGAGGGTTCTAACGAGCGCATACAGCTGGAGTCTCTGCTGGCCTACATGGTCCTCGTGGGGGAGAACCGCGGGGACAGCGCCGACTGACCGCCATTCTGCTAATGTATTTATAGAACCTTCATATTCCTCACGCAAGAGGATATATATGGCACGTTTCAAGGAAGCTGATGCGAGGCTTCTTAACAAGAAGGTCTGCATGAAGTGCGACGCGCGCAACGCCCCCCGGGCCACCCGCTGCCGCAAGTGCGGTTATGAGGGCCTCCGCCAAAAGGCCAAAGAGAGCAGGAAGGCGTAAGCCTTCAAAACCTTTCACCATCTAAGGTCTGTTCTGTTCGCGTTCACGTTAGTTACGTGAATAATATTCACCTGAGATAGTTTATTAAGCTGATGGCCTTCTGGATTTTGTAAGCATGTCCAGGGGGCATTCTTGTTAAGAAAGTGTTGATCGTCGATGACAATCCTGCGATACAGGATATCGTCTCCGAGCTCGTCTCCGGGGCCGGTTTCACTCCGGTGACCGCGTCCGGCGGGAAGGAAGCGCTGGAAAAGGCGGGAGCGGAGAAGCCGGACCTCGTTCTCCTCGATATCAACATGCCGGACATGGACGGCTGGTCGGTCCTGCGGAAGCTCAAGGAGGAAGGGATCACCAACAACACCAAGGTCATGATGCTCACCGCCACCACCGACGTGGGAACGGACATCTTCGGCCTCCAGGATGTGGTCTCCGGCTATATACGCAAACCGTTCAACAACAAGGAGCTGTCCGATCGTCTGAAGGCCATCCTTGAGGATGCACCGGTGCCCCTGGCCGAGGAGCAGCAGCCCAAGGAGGACATGGGCATCTTCGACTTCCTCAAGAAGAAGAAGGAAGGACAACCTGAGGGTATGGAAAAGGTACGCAGATCGGCCAAGAAGTACGAGCTGCGTCGCGGCCTGAGCTTCGTGGTCAAGGAGCAGAAGGCGGTCAAGTCCTTCGAGATCTTTACCGATCAGGTCACCCACAATATCCAGGGGTTGTGCGTCACCCGCCAATACCCTGCGGCCGTGCGCCAGGAGTGGGGATTGGAGGAGACCCCGATCATCTGGCTGAGCAATCAGCTGGGCAAGGTATACGTCAATCCTGCCAACATCGGCATCCTGGGCGATACCATCATCAGGTTCATCGAGAAGTCCGATGACAGCGTAATAATGATCGATGGCGTGGAGTTCCTCATCGTCAACAATGGCTTCGACAAGGTCTTGAAGATGATCCACCGCATCACCGAGGTGGTCATGGAGTTCAAGTCCCGTGTCATAATCTCCGTAGATCCTCGGGCCCTCGACGTTCGCGAGATGGCCCTAATGGAGAGGAACATGGAGGTCATCGAGGGGGAGCCCCAGCTGATCACGAAGATAATGCGCTAGCTATGCCGTGGCTTCGTTCCCTCATCGATGTGAAAGGTTCTTTGTGATAACATCCGGAACTGGGAAAGACATAATAACGGATTCACCATCCATCCCTGTGCTGCCCTGAGGTCAGTGTCAGGATGACAGACGTAACCTCCCCGCAAGTTCAGGGAGGATGCTCGCCGTTGTCCTTGGGGATCAGGGAGCGCTTTTCGGGAGCTACCCGAAGTAAGATCCGTCGGTGAACGCACATGTCAACCAAGATCACTCGTGTTTGGGCCCGTGAAGTGCTTGATTCCAGAGGAAATCCGACCGTGGAGGCGGAGATCGAGGCCGGAAAGGTCATGGTAACGGCCATCGCCCCCTCCGGGGCGTCCACCGGCTCGCACGAGGCGTTGGAGATCCGCGATGGAGGGAAGCGGTACGGCGGCAAGGGCGTGGTCAACGTGGTACGTGGCATCAGGGAGACCATCGCCCCGGCGCTGGTGGGAATGGACGTCACCGACCTCAGGGCCGTCGACCAGCGAATGATAGAACTGGACGGCACACCCAACAAGTCCCGGCTGGGGGCCAACGCCACGGTGGCGGTATCCTTGGCCGCGGCCCGGACGGGCGCTGTGGTGAAGGGAATACCTCTGCACGAGCATCTAGTGTCCGGCAGCCGCATCCTTCCGGTGCCCATGATGAACATACTGAACGGGGGGAAGCACGCTGGGAGCAATCTCAAGATACAGGAGTTCATGATATCGCCTGCCGGCGCTCCCACCTTCGCCGAGGCCTTGAGGACCGGGGCCGAAATATACCACGCTCTGAAGAAGCAACTGAAGGACGCGTATGGTGTGGGCGCGGTCAACATCGGCGACGAGGGGGGCTTCGCACCTCCCCTGGACACCACCGACCAGGCGCTGGAGATAATCGTCAAGGCGATCGAGTCCGCAGGCTACGGACCGGGAAAGGACGTGTATCTGGCCGTGGATGCGGCGGCCTCGGAGTTCTATGAGGACGGCGTGTACACCGTCGACGGAAAGAGGCTAACGCCCGGAGAGCTGGTAGACTTCTACAAGGAATTGAAGGGGAAGTATCCCATCATAAGCCTGGAGGACCCGGTCATGGAGGACGACTTCGATACCATGACGTTGATGACCACCACCATGGGCGACGATCTGCAGATCGTCGGCGACGACATCTTCGTGACCAACCCTCAGAGGCTGAGGATGGGGATCGAGCGCAAGGCCGGGAACGCGCTTCTCTTGAAGGTAAACCAGATCGGAACGGTCACCGAGGCCATGGACGCTGCCGCCCTGGCCCGCTCCTCAGGTTACGCGGTCATGGTCAGCCACCGCTCCGGGGAGTCCGAGGATACTTCCATCGCCGATATCGCCGTCGCCCTGGGCTGCGGTCAGATAAAGACAGGAGCCCCCGCCAGGGCGGAGCGCACGGCGAAATATAACCGCCTGCTGCGCATCGAGGAACGCCTGGGACAATCCTCCAGATATGCTGGCAGGTCGACCTTCAGGTCCCTGGCGTGAGCTCTCGGTCCTGAGGACACGATAGATTAAATGGAACGTAACCATTTCCCGCCTCCTGAGGAAAGAGCATCATGGCAGAACAAGGAGGGAAGCGTTTCTTCACCGCCTCCGACGAGGACATCTTGAAAGGCCGGACCACGGACATCTACTTCACCCGGACCATGGAGGTCCTTCAGGCCAAGAGCATGATGGACACCCAGGCCCTGGGGGAGATGACCGTGGCAAAGCTCCCCCGCGATTGGCAGTGGGGAGTGCTGTGCGGTCTGGAGGAGGCGCTGCGACTCCTGGAGGGCAAGAACGTTGACGTTTGGGGGTTCACCGAGGGCACGGTATTCCCCTCTCGCACCCAGAGCGGAGTCAAGCTGCCCATCCTGACGATGGAAGGGCCCTATGCCCAGTTCTGCATCTATGAGACCCCCATGCTGGGCTTCATCTGCCACTCCACGGGCGTGGCCACGATGGCGGCCCGCTGCCGCAAGGCTGCGGGGGAACGTCCCATGATAGCCTTCGGCATAAGGCGCACGCACCCGGCCATCTGTCCCATGCTCGACCGCTCTTCGTACATAGGGGGATGCGACGGTGTCTCCTCGCTCCTGGGGGCGGAGACCATCGGCAGAAGTCCGGACGGCACCATGCCCCATGCGCTGATAATCATGATGGGGGACTCCATAACCGCGTTCAAGGCCTTCGACGAGGTCATCGATCCCGGGGTCCCACGGATCGTGCTGGTGGACACCTACTCCGATGAGAAGACGGAGGCCATCGCTGCCTGTGAGGCCATCAAGGACCTGTCAGGTGTCCGTCTGGACACCCCCGGCTCCCGCAGAGGCTCCTTCACCGAGCTCATCAGAGAAGTACGATGGGAGCTGGACATCCGTGGATACAAGGATGTGGACATTTTCGTGTCCGGAGGGTTGGACGAGAAAGTGCTGCCCGAGCTTGCCCGTGCGGGGGCGGACGGCTTCGGCGTGGGAACCAGCATCTCCAACGCCCCGACCGTGGATTTCGCCCTGGACATCGTGGAGAAGGAAGGTCGCCCCGTCGCCAAGAGGGGCAAGTTCGGTGGCAGGAAGCATGTCTATCGCTGCCGGGATTGCCTCAGCTTTGAAGTGACGCACGATCCTCAAGAGGTCCCGAGGTGCGCGAAGTGCGGCCAGGAGATGGTCCCCGCGGCCACCAAGCTCATGGAGAAAGGACGTAGGCTGGTCCCCGATAGGACGCCCCAGGAGATCCGCGATGAGGTCCTCGAGCAGCTCGGAAGGGTGACCCTCTGATGGAGGAGGGTGAGTTCCACACCCGGGTCTGCAAGGTAGAGGAATACAAGTACCGCATCTCGTTCAACGACAAGATCGAGGACATCTACACCGACGAGCCTGAGCCCCTTGGCAAGGGAGAGTACCCCAATGCCGGGAAGTTGTTGGCGGCCGCGGTGGGCAATTGCCTGTGCGCTTCCCTGGTCTTTTGCATGGAAAAGGCGCACTCGGAGGTCCCCCATATCTCCGCCGAGGTGTCCACCACCCTAGAGAGGAACGAGGAGGGGCGGTTCAGGATCACGCACATGTCGGTGAAGATGTTCCCTGAGTTCGAGGATGCGGCCCGCTACGCCCGTTGCCGGCAGGTCTTCGAGGACTTTTGCATTGTCACGCAGAGCGTCCGGGCAGGGATCCCGGTAGATGTCCAGATTTATCCGGTGAAAAAATCTTAAATGATAACAGTAAAAAGGTTCCAGTAAAAAATGGAGAAACTGCTCCAGCACATTTTTACTGGCCACTTGTTACTACAATTGATAATACCGAAATTTCTTTTAATCATATGGACGAATAATAAACAAATTGATACAAGCCAGATGTCCAATTCTAATCTAAAAATATGCGCTCTTACGGAAATCTTTAAATTGGGTTTCAAGCTACATGATTATCAGTCCTGTCAAGAACATTGGACCTAAGGGGAAATCCGTTGTTCTGTGGTGGGTCTGCAACATTTCAAGTAAGTGAAGGTAAACCAATAGCGTATGCTATGAGTCTCTCATAGGATCAACAAGGTACCGGCACGTTCGCAAGAACAGGGATGGGGGTGACCGTTGCTGAGTCCAATGGGATCAAGCATTGCTGAGGTATCACTCATGTTTGGTCCGAACTCGATGAAGAAGGCCCTGTGCGGCTGCGGTGAGCTTGTAGATCTGGATACGGATACGGTCATCAGGAAGAAACTGCTCGGCAAGAGGGTGGAGTGCGTCAACTGCCGTAACCGTCGGATCGCTGTGGAGAAGGAATCGATGGAGAGGCATTTCCTGGGATTGGAAGAAGAAAGTACTGCATGGACCACCATATAGATGACGCAATGGGGCCGTGACCCTGGGAATGCCATCCCGCCTTCACGGTTTTTCAAAGGGTTTTAATAGGCTTCAGGAAATCGTACCGAGCAGGTACGTTTCATGGATGTTCTAATCGTCGCGGGCTTTCTCGGTTCGGGTAAGACCACCTTGGTCCTGTCGGTAATCGGGTCTTTGATCGAGCGGACCAATCGCAAGGTCGTGGTCATCGTGAACGACTTCGGGACCGTGGGTATCGACGGAAGCCTCATGACCAAGTATGGCCTCGAGGTCATGGAACTGGCAAGCGGTTGCGTGTGCTGTACTCTGGGAGCGGACCTTCTGCAGACGGTCAAGGATATAGATGAGAAGCTGATGCCGGACATGATCGTGGTGGAGCCCACCGGGGTCGCCGATCCTCAGGCCATAGTCAAGGTGCTAGATCATTACAAACGGAGCGATCCCCTTCACATAAGGTCGGCCGTGGTGGTCGACGCCTCGCGCTTCGACGTCATATTGAAGGCCCTGGGGCTGCCCATGACCGCTCAGGTGAAGGCGGCCGACATGATCATGCTCAACAAGATGGACACGGTGCCGGAGGCGGAGCTGAAACGGATGGAGGCCGTCCTGCACACCATCAACGCCAAT
The DNA here is from genome assembly GCA_012719175.1 of Methanomassiliicoccus sp. NCBI lineage: Archaea > Methanobacteriati > Thermoplasmatota > Thermoplasmata > Methanomassiliicoccales > Methanomassiliicoccaceae > Methanomassiliicoccus > Methanomassiliicoccus sp. The sequence goes on along the minus strand of JAAYAX010000013.1, from coordinate 18,788 downwards.
GTCCCCATCATTCCCATATCTGCGGTCCAAGGGACGAACGTCGACAGGTTCGTAGAGGCGGTGACCAGCCGATGATAACCTCCGACTTCTCGGCATATGCTGTGAAGATCGATGTAGATCTCCACGAGACCGTCCCCTCTGCCTTGCTGCAGTCGCGTATTGAATCGCTCCTTTCAGTCATCGCCAGGGAGTGCATGGCCGCAGGGGCCACCCTCATCGGTCACATAAAATGCCTCGCCAGCACCGCCAGCCATGGTTTTCTGGCCGTGAGCGTGGTCGATGAGAAGGCCGCACCTCGGTTCAGAGGAGCCCTTGATGAGGGGGTCGGAGAACTCTCCATCGTCCTCAATGTGCTTCTCTATGGACTACCCCGGGACAAGGTCGTGGAGATAGTCGAGCGCACAACTGAGTGTGTGCTCGATATCCCAGGGGCGCACCTCCACCTCAGCGACCTTGATGAGCACCACCATGACGGTGGGCATGACCATGGGAATCATGTCCATGAGCACTGAGAAGGTAGGAAGCGGAAGGAACTGAGTTATAGGAAGATGCTCAAGGGGATGTCGGAGCGGCCTTGGGCTTCTTTTCCGTATCCTTCTTGGGAGCCCCGGCCTTCTTCGCTGCGGCCTTGGTCCCGGCCTTCTTTGGTGCAGCCGTCTTCTTGGTCGCCTTCTTCGCGGGCGAGGCCTTGGCCTTCTTGTCCGCAGCCGGAGAGCCCTCCACATTAGAGGATGCCTTCTTTTTAACCGCTTTCTTGGCCGGGGCTTTCTTCGCAGGTGCCTTCTGGGCCTTGGACTCCCCGTTCTTCTTCTTGGTGGGGCACTCCATGTCCACGCATGACTTCCAGGACTGCCCCCTCATCCAGATCTGGATCATGGGAGCGCTGCAGGCCTCGCACTTCTCACCGGTGGCGGAGAACTGACCGTACTGGGGGAGAGGGTAGGTCTGCTTGCACTCAGGGTAGCCAGAGCAGCCGAGGAACCTCTTGCCCGCGCGGGAGAAGATCACCCGGAGGTCCTTGCCGCACTTGGGGCAGTCACCCACGGTGTTCCTCTCACGGTTGCTCTCGCAGGACGGATCGATGCAATGCACTTGAGGTGACTGACCCTTCCTCACGACCCTTACGCGGGGTGCCTTGCACTCCGGGCATACTTCCTCCGTCGCTTGAACCAGCGCGGAGGGCGGATATGGATAAATGCGCTTGCACTCTGGATATTTGGAGCAGCCCACGAAAGGCTTGCCGAACTTTCCCCTGATGACCTTGAGGTCGGAGCCGCAGTCTGGACACTTACCGATGTAATGCTGCTCCTCAATGGCCTTGCGGATCTCTTCCCCGATCTGCTCCCGGTGCTTCTCCAGTGCATCAAGGATGTCCGACAGCATATCCTGGGATTCCTCCACGACCTCAGAAAGCTCGCTCTTCCCGTTGGCTATGTCGTCCATATCCTTCTCCAGGTGAGCGGTCATCTTGGGGTCGGTGACGATCTGGGCATGCTTGATCAGGGCCTCGGCCACCGCGACACCGCTGGCCGTAGGGATAAGATCGTTGCCCTCCACGTACTTTCTGTCATAAAGCTTCTGGATGATGTCATGGCGCGTGGACTTCGTACCCAGGGCGAGGCGCTCCATCTCCTGGATGAGACTGCCTTGAGAGTAGCGGACCGGTGGCTGGGTCATCTTCTTCTCCGAGGTCGTCCCCAGCACGTCGATGTCCTCGCCGAGATTCAGCTCGGGGAGGTCGATCTCATTGACCTTGAAGTACGGGTAATATTTTTTCCAGCCAGGTGACAGAAGCTTATAGCCTTTGGAATCGAAGATCTCCCCATTGATATCTATGGAAGCGTGGGAGAGCTGGGCCTTCGCCGGTGGGGCCACGGTGGCCATGAAGCGCCGCGCCACGAGCTCATAGATGGCCCACTTCTCTCCCTTCAGCTGCTTGCTGGTCGCGCCCTCGGTAGGATAGATTGGTGGGTGGTCAGTGGTCTGCACCTTCCCCCGTGAGGGTCGAATATGTTCCTGCTCCAGGAGCTCCTCGGCATCCTTCTTCAGGTCCTCCGATTCCTTCAATTTTTCCAATATCCTCCTGAGCCCCAGAGAGGTCGGGTACACGGTGTTGTCCGTCCTGGGATAGGAGATGTAACCGCTGGTGTACAGGTCCTCGGCGATCTTCATGGCCCTGGCCGCTGTGAATCCCAGCTTGTTGGCCTCCATGAGAAGCATGGTGGTGTTGAACGGCGGTAAAGGATATTCGTCCTTGTTGATCTTCTCGTACTTGGTGACCTTCCCCTTGCCCTCCCCCTGGCAATTGGCCAAGGCCTCAGATGCCTTGGCCTCGTCATGGAAGGGGTTGTGGACATGGTTACCTTGGAACTCCTTGCCCTTCTCGAACCGGGCGCTGACGTTCCAGTACGGCTTGGGGACGAACCCCTCGATGGCCTTGTGTCTGGCCACCACCAGGGCGAGGGTAGGGCTCTGCACCCTGCCCACGGACAGGAAGTTGCCGCCCCCCTGGTTGGAGGCCAGGGAGATGAACCGGGTGAGGACAGCACCCCATGCGAGGTCGATCTTCTGGCGGCACTCCGCGGAGTCTGCCAGCCTCTCGTCCGGCTCAGTGAGCTTTCCGAAGGCGTCATCGATCTCCTGCCGGGTGAAGGCGCTGAACCGAGCCCGGCTCACCTTCTTCTCGCCCAGTTCAAGGAGGCGAGCGGTCTCCAGACCGATCAGCTCTCCCTCGCGGTCAAAGTCGGTGGCGATTACGATCTCCTCGACCTCCAAGGACAGGTCGCGGAGGGTGGACACTATATTGTGGGCGGTGATGCGCTTCTCCGGCTCCGCCTTGATGAGATCTGCGAGCTGGACCTTGCGCCAGTCGTTCATGCCCTCGGGATAATCAAGCTCTATGATGTGGCCCCTGAGGCCTACGACGCTAACAGGCCCTTCCCCATCCTCGAACCTGAAGACCGGCACCTTGTTGATGCTGGTCCTCTTGGAGCTGCCCCTGGAGAGAATGGTAGCGATCCTGGCAGCAGCATCGCTCTTCTCGGAAATGATGAGCCTGCTCATGGCCCTGGACCAAAGAACACAGAGTATAAAAAAGATGGCCCTAGGGTGATTTTAACCGCAGCGAACTCGATCCTTCCCTAATGGTAGTGGGGGTGCCGGACCTCTTGATCGCGGTTCAGGTCCATCGAGCCTGAGGTCATGGTCAGCTTCCCGAAGTTCACGCCCTTCACGGATATGATCTCGTCCGACAGGTGCCTCACCTCGCGGACCTTGCCCCACACGAGAAGTACCTCCAGGCATTGGTCCTGGTTAAGATGGAGGTGAACAGTGGAGGCGATGTTTACGTGATGGTCATGCTGTATGTCCATCAGACGCTCCTGCACCGCGCCTTTCTTGTGATCGTAGACGATGGTTATGGTGCCCACGACCTCCGCATCCTCGTCCTCCCAGCGGTCATCGATAAGCGCGAACCTGATGATATCCCTTATCGCTTCTGACCTGTTTGTATACCCTTTCCCTGTCACCAGCTCATCGAACTCCTTGAGCAGTTCCGGCTCCAAGGAGATGCCGATGCGCGTTACCTTGTCCATAGCGTGTTTATGTAAGGGCTACGACGTTAAAAAACCACCATGTGATGTCAACTTTATCTGCTTGACCGCCCTAGGGGATTCCGACCAGCCGATGAGCGATGTCGAGAGATTGTTGAAAGCCCTTCAGGAAGCGGTCAAAGGGACGATGGCCAAGGGGGAGGTGGGCATCCTGTTCTCAGGAGGGCTCGACAGCGGCCTTCTGGCCGCTGTCGCCGGACAGCACGGAACACCTTACCTATATACCGTGGGCATCGATGGATCTCATGACCTCAGGGCGGGGCGGGAGACCGCGAAGGAGCTGAAGCTGCCCTGGACGGGGATGGTCCTTACCTCTGATGAGGTGATCTCGGCCACCCGGGACCTGCTCGGCGTCTGCCCTATCAGGGACCCCGTGGTACTGTCATTCCAGCTTCCGCTATACATCATCGCGGCACGTTCCAGGGAGGACGTGTTGATGTCCGGGCAGGGGGCCGACGAGCTCTTCGGAGGGTACAACCGTTACCTCAATATGGCCCCTGCAGTGCTGGAAAGGTCCATGAACGATGACCTGGGAAAGCTGCTGGCCGAGGTGCAGCCTCTCGACCAGAGGATCGCCGCCCACTTCTCCAAGAGCATCGATCACCCCTTCCTGGACCCTGAGGTCCGCAGGGCGGCGAGCAAGATAGAAGCGACAGACAAGGTCAGGGATGGGGTAAGGAAGATCCCGCTGCGGGAGACGGCGGTAAGGCTGGGATATCCCTTTCTGGCTAACCGCGAGAAGAAGGCCGCCCAGTACGGATCGGGTTTCATGAAGGTGCTCAAGTCCCATTCCAGGAGAGCAGGAATGAACCTCTCCGAGTACGTCTCCGGCCTGGCGCTGGAGCCTTCGATCGATGAGTGAGGAAGGGTGACGCTGATGATGGACGATGAGCCGCTGAGATGGCTGTATGGTAGGGAGGCCATGGGGATCAAGCTAGGGCTGGGCAACATCACCCGGCTGCTCTCCCATCTTGGCGACCCCCACCTGCGCTTCCGCTCAGTGCATGTGGCGGGCAGCAATGGTAAAGGGTCAGTGAGCGCCATGACCGCCTCCGTTCTACAGGAGGCAGGATATCGCACCGGGCTGTACACCTCCCCCCATCTTGTGGACTTCCGAGAGCGCATCCAAGTGGATGGAACGCCCATACCGGTGAAGGACATGCTCCACCTCATCGATGAGGTCAGGGAGTTCGCGGAACGGCCCGGCCCACCCGAAGAGCGCTTGACGTTCTTCGAGCTGACAACGGCCATGGCCTTCGCCCACTTTGCCGATGCAGGAGTTGATGAGGCGGTCGTGGAAGTGGGCATGGGAGGCAGACTGGACGCCACCAATGTCATAACACCTGACTGCTGCGCCATCACCAGGATCGGGCTTGAGCATACGATGTATCTAGGTGACACCATCGCCGCCATCGCATGGGAGAAGGCCGGCATCATCAAGCCAGGTGTTCCCGTGGTCGCCATTGAGCAGGATAGTGATGCGCTGTCGGTGATCCGTGCTCGCGCGGGCGACCTGGGGGCACCTTTGAAGATCGTCGGGAGGGATGTGGGGTTCGAGGAGCTGTTCTCTACGATGGATGGTACGGAGGTATACCTTGAGGAGCTTGACCTGGCCCTCAGAGTCCCCCTGCTCGGGCGGTACCAAGCGTCCAACTGTGCGCTGGCAGGAGGTACCCTGGCCGAGCTGATGAGGAGAGGGATCTATATCCCCGAGGAGGCGATCATCAATGGCATGGCCAAGGTGAGGTGGCCGGGGAGGATGGACATCGTCTCCCGTGAACCTCTGATCATGTTCGACGTCACCCACACCCCTGATGGCGCCAGGACCGTGGCGGCCGAGGTCGGGAGGCTGCTGGGTAGCGGCCTGATCCTGGTCCTGGGGGTGCTCAGCGATAAGGACCTGCAGGGCATAGCCGCTAGCTTCGGGCCCCTGGCGCGATTGGCAATAGCCACATCCCCCTCCTCGCCCAGGGCGTTCACGGCCTCACAGGTGGCCCAGGCGCTGAGACCATTCGTGGGCACGGTGGAGGAGGTGCCGGACGTTGCCGCCGCCCTGACAAGGGCGGTGGCCCTGGCTTCCCCTATGGATAGTATACTGGTCACGGGCTCGCTGTTTACCATCGGCGAGGCCTTCAGGTGGTTGGATGATCGAAAAACCCGTCGATGAGATCCTGGACAGGCTGGAGGCACGCTCTCCGCAGAGGGCATCACCAGGTTCCGCCATAGGGCTGGAACCCTCTTGGAGGAGGGACCCCTTCACCATGCTCATAGCCACCGTCCTGTCCCAGAGGACCAGGGATGAATGCACCTGGATAGCGAGCGAGAAGCTGTTCTCCGAATATGGGACACCCCGGGCCCTGATGAACGCTCCCGAGGAGAGCATCACGGCGGCCATTGGAGCGGTGAACTTCCATAAGGGCAAGGCTAGGGCCATCAAGGAGATCGCCCGTATCATACACGAGGAGCACCATGATGCCGTCCCGTCGGACATCGAGGGACTGATGGCCCTGCCCATGGTAGGAAGGAAGACCGCCAACTGCGTTCTGGCATATGCCTTCGAAAAGGATGCTATTTGCGTCGATACCCATGTACATAGGATATCCAACCGCATCGGGCTGGTCCGCAGCGCGGGCCCGGATGGCACCGAGGAACAGTTGAAGGTGGTGGTCCCCAGGCCACGATGGAGGTCCGTCAACGAGCTGATGGTGCGCTTCGGGCAGGAGATATGCACGCCCCTACGCCCAAAGCATGACCTATGCCCCATCCAGGAGTTCTGTGATACCTTCCTCCAAGAGAGCGGTCGGACAGGGCGCTAGAGACCCAGGCCGTCGTCGATCTTCTTAGACATCTCCCTCTCCAACTGCACCTCGGCCTCCCATTGCTCCAGGGTCTCCAGGACCTCGCGCAGCTGGTGGAGGCAGTCAAGGCAGATCCAACGTTTTCCCACGCACTTCATCGGGCATTTCTTGTAACCTACCTTATCGCAAAGGGCGCACACATGCATATCACGGGTGCGGTGCTCAACGTAGGCTTCCATTTTCTTTCCTTCTACTAATGCCTCCAGGGTAAGGTCCTTGCGAGAGCGCTCCTCATCGGCCATATGATCCAATTTCCCATTCATTAATGATATTAAATCCTGTGCCATGTCCGTTCCTCCGATACGCGCTGAGCCTCCGGCAAACGGTTTTAATAATGGGGTCCCAATGACGAACTGAATGCACGAGGTCGCTGTCATGTCCTCCATCCTGGAGGCCGTCCGGGAGGAGCTTAGGAAGCACCACATCCTGAAGGTCGAGGAGGTGCTGCTGGTTGTGGGGGAGATGACCTTCCTGGGCGCGGACCAATTGAACTTCGCCTTCGAGGTGCTCACCAAGGACACGGACATGGAAGGTTCCACCTTGGTGATCGAGAAGGAGGAGGTGGAGGTGTCCTGCCCCAGCTGTCAATACCGCGGTCGGGCGGCATATCACGAGGATGAGATGTACCATTCTCACGTGCCTACGCTGAACTGCCCCGACTGCGGCAAGAGGGTGGAGATCATCAAGGGTAAGAGCTGCATGGTGCGATCGATCAAGGTGGTTGAGGACGATGTTCAAGCTTAGGAACGAGGAAGCAGCCCAGAGGATACTGGACTCAATACGAAAAGAGGATGTGAACCTCCGTTTCATGCATGTCTGCGGTACACATCAGGACACCCTGGTGCGCTTTGGCCTCGATCCCATGCTTCGGGAGGTGGGCATAGAGATCCGTCAGGGACCGGGCTGCCCGGTGTGTGTGACCACCACCGCCGAGGTCGCCGATGCCATCGCTCTGGCGGAGGCAGGGAGGACCATCGCGGTTTTCGGGGACATGCTCAAGGTGCCCACCCCCATGGGCTCCCTGGGTGACGCCAAGGCCAGAGGGCATGATGTCCGCATCGTGTACTCGGTGGAGGACGCGGTGCGTTTGTCCTCGGAGGTGAAGCACATGGTCTTCATGGGCATCGGCTTCGAGACCACCAGCCCCACTACCGCGGCGGTCATGGTGGAGACGCTTCCGGATAACTTCTCGGTTTATTCCTGCCATCGCCTTCTGCCTCCGGCCCTGCATGCCATCATAAACATGGGGGAGTTCAGGATCGATGGGCTTATCGAGCCCGGGCACGTGAGCGCGATCATCGGGGTAGATCCCTATCAGGTGTTCTCCACAAAGTACGGGATCCCTCAGGTGGTGACAGGCTTCGAGCCGCTGGACCTGCTGATGGCCGTCCACATGCTGGTAAAGCAGATCAAGGAAGGAAGGGCGCAGGTGGAGAACGAGTACGGCCGCCTGGTGAAGAAGGAGGGGAATCCCAAGGCCATCAAGCTCCTGGAGCGGGTGTTCCGTCCCGTGGACAGTGCCTGGAGGGGCTTCCCCATGATCCCTCAGAGCGCGTACGACCTCAAGGAGGAGTACGACGATCACAACGCCCGGGTGGTCCACCAGGACGTTCTCAAAGACCGCCCTCCAGTGGAGGAGGAACATCGCGGGTGCCGTTGCGGAGAGGTGCTCCGCGGCATCATAGAATCCCATGAGTGCCCCGCCTTCGGCAGGGGGTGTACCCCTCGATACCCTATGGGCCCGTGCATGGTGTCGCGTGAGGGTGGCTGCAACATCGCCTTCCGCTACCAGGGGAAGATGTGATCACCGGGCCGGATGATGCCACATCATACGGATGCTGACCACGAACATCCACAGGAGCAGGCAGCCGACGGCTAGGGCCTCCAACCCTGGCAGTTTCAGGATGGCCGCGCCCACTAGACATACGAGGAGGAGAAACGCGGTAAACATCGCCATGCTGGGATGGAAGACGTAGCTCCTAGCGAACGGGACTATAAAAAGAACCATGGCCAGTGCGGCGATGCCGAAGAAGGAGAGGCTCACCACGGTGTGCGGAGTTCCCGTGTCAATGGGGAAGAGACCCACCCCTATGAGCAGCAGGGAGGCCAGCCCCATCATTGCCGCTCCTGCTCTTCCTATGATGCCGGGGGACAGGACCTTATACAGTCCCACGGAGAACAGGAGGGAAAGGATGCCTGTGACCATCGCTCCAGTGTTGAAAAGCAGGTGTCCGCTCCGGGAACGGTCGCCCAGCTCGCTCAGGGTCATCTCCCCCAGATGCCAGCTGCCGTCGGCGAAGACAGCGGCCGTCCACATGATAGCGAAGAACACGGAACCGGCGATCCCGGCCATCGCGCCCAATCGAGGAGATAGGATTACGGTGTTCACACGTCCATATACGATTATCCTAGTTATTCATCTTTGCTAATTAATTTTATAATTAATGAGAATGGTGGAATCAGATGGAAGCCATTACATATATTGTGAAAAAATTATTATTGATTATTTATGGTTGCGTATCGTAACGGTGACGAGCTCATGATGGTGCTCCGCAGGGCCCTGGAGATAGAGCTGTCGTTCGAGCACGAGTCCCAGTGGGAGGCGTACTATGAGAAGGAAAAGCTCCGCGCTCTGCTCATGGAGCTCATCGTGGACTCTGCCCAGCATGCGGAGATGGTCCAGAAGCTCATGGCCATGGTCAAGGTCAGTCCCGGCAAGACCTTCACTTCGGTAAGGGGCAGAGATTTCAATTTCAAGAACAAGAACGAGCTGGAGATGATGATGGACCTGGGACGTACGGAGATCCTCATGCGCGACCTTTATACTGATGTCAGGAACTCCTTCTCGCTGTCACCCGCCGGCCTGCTCATAGATGAGGCGGATGCGGATAATTTCTTGACCACCATCAGCTCCCTCATCGCTGCCGAACAGCACCATTCGGACCTGGTCGCCAAGCATGTGGGGAAGGTGGAGAGGGTGCGCTGAGATGTCAACCCGCGCACACGTTTGACAATGGCATGCCAGATACGGCTTAGAACATAACTAATAGAGGAGGCGGGCACTTGGAGGTTGTAGAGGGAAAAGTAATAACGGATAACCGTGTGGACTTGATGGCCCAGACCAATGGGAACGGTAACGGGAATGAGGTTCCCAAGAAGAAGGCGGTAGCGGTCACCATTCCCTCCGGGTCCAAGCCCCTCAAGCTCTACGGGGACAACGCTGAGGAGTTCCTTCCCAAGATACAAGGCTCATCCCTCACCTGGATCAACTTCATGGTCAAGGATGTGGAGAAGGACGGGACCCAGGTGGCCACCGCCTTCGGCTTCAGTGAGAGCATGGTCCCCACCCTGTTGAAGGGCTACTTCACCAACTTCGAGGACCGAGATGTGGAGCTTGGCATCCTGCTGCCGGCGGTTCGGGTGAAGAAGGTGGACTTCCAGTGCTTCCCCTTGTTGATATTGGTGAAGAAGAATCTGATCCTCACCATCCACTCCGAGGACGTCTCCCGTCTGGTCAACTTCTCTCGGTACGCCGAGGCCTTCGTCCGCAAGCTGCCTGAGAACATGCTTCCTGAGGATAAGGTCACAACGATGTTGTGCCGCATCATCGATGAGAACAACAACCGGAACTTCGAGCAGCTCCGGGAGATCGAGGACCAGGCCGACTGGCTCTCAGAGAGCCTCCTGGACATGAAGGCGGAGAGGAGCATGCTGGGGAAGAGCATCTACGAGATGAAGCACACTCTCATCGTGTACCTCAACACTCTCTGGCGCACCCTCGATGTCCTCAACAACCTCAGGTACGGTGACGCTGACGTCATCACCGATAACCCCAAGGTTCTGGCCAAGGTCAACCTGCTGGTCGTGGACGTGACCCAGCAGATCTCACTGAGCGAGCACATGTCGGAGGTTCTCGCCTCCGGGCTGGAGGTTCTGCAATCCATCTATAACAACCAGCTGCAGGTCCTGAACAACCGCATGGCCCTGGCCATGACGTGGCTGACCATCCTGGGCACGGCGGTGCTGGTGCCCAATACCCTAGCCACCATCGGCGGGCTTCTCCCCTTAGAGGGCTCATCTTTGACGTGGTTCCTCTATGTGATACTGTTCTCGACGCTGGCATCCACGATGCTGGCCTGGTGGTGGGTGAGCAAGAAGATCTACCTTCCTACCAGAGCGGACGAGTTCGTTCCGGTCAACGAACGTCGTCATCGGAAGAGATGAGCACCTCCGCAGATCGATAGAGGTGCCGTAGAAACATGGCTAGGTGGTCCCTATATCGCCGGATGGAAATGAAAGGGTCCGCGATCACCATCCGATTCTTGCTCCTGGATTACAGCAATGATTAAGTGGGAATGGGTCGATGAGGGCCTTGAACAATAGAGACCATCTCATAATGGAACGCTGTGAACGTGAGTTGATATGACCGAGGATTTTACAAGTCTACAGATAGCCGAACCTGTGATGAAGGCCATAGAAAGTATGGGGTGGACGGAACCTACGCCGGTCCAGGTGGGCACGATACCACTTCTGCTGCAAGGGCAGGATGTCATCGCCCAGGCCCAGACGGGAACGGGTAAGACCGCCGCGTTCGGGATACCAATAATCCAGGGGATAGAGCCCGGTAGGCTCCCTTCTGCCCTCATCCTGTGCCCTACCAGGGAGCTGGCGGTGCAGGTATCAGAGGAGATCAAGCGCCTGAGCGCCAACCTTGACCTCCAGGTGCTGGCGGTATACGGGGGGGCAGGCATGGAGCCGCAGTTCGAGGCCCTGCACCGGGGCGTGGACGTGGTCGTAGGTACCCCGGGCAGGGTCATCGACCACATCCAGCGGAAGACCCTCGATCTAAAGAACGTCCGTTACCTGGTACTAGATGAGGCCGACCGCATGCTGGATATGGGTTTCATCGAGGACATCACGTACATCATATCCAAGGTCCCCAAGGAGCGCCAGACCATGTTGTTCTCCGCCACCATACCTGGAGAGATCAGGAAACTGGCCGAGGAACATATGCGATCGCCCCAGGTGGTATCGGTGTCCGAGGATGAGCTGGTCCTCCCCAATACCAAGCAGATGTACTTCTCCGTGGGCAGGAAGAACAAGATATGGGCCTTGTGCCGGGTCCTGGACAAGGAGAGGCCCAAGGCCATCGTGTTCGCCCAGACGAAGCACATGGTGGATATCATAGAGAGCAGGCTCACATCCTACGGCTATCCCGCTGCGGCCATACACGGTGACCTGACCCAGGCCCGAAGGGAGAAGGTGCTGGGGGACTTCCGCTCCGGAAAGATCAAGGTCCTCATCGCCACTGACGTGGCCGCACGAGGCCTTGACATCGAAGGGGTCAACTATGTCATCAACTACGACATCCCCGAATCACCTGAGAGCTATGTGCACCGGATAGGGAGGACTGGCCGTGCTGGCAAGGAGGGGAAGGCTATCACCTTCGTCTCCAGCGATGAGATGCATCTACTGGAGGCCATACAGAACTTCACCGATGTCAAGCTCAAGCAGGTGGAGGTCCCGGGAGTGAAGGGGCAGGAGACGGTCAGGGAGGTCCTGGACTTCGACGAGATGGCCGACATCTTCGGAATGGTGAGCTTTGAGATCAACATCGGCGCTAATGACGGCGTCAACAAGGTGGAGCTGGCGGACTTCGTGGCCCGCACGGCCAGGGTGAACGAGATCACCGTCGGGCAGATCGAGATCGGGCCTGTCAAGACCGTTGTGGAGATACACAAGGACGTAGGATTGAAAGTTCTCCGTGCTCTGCGGCAATCTTCCTACAAGGGCAGGAAAATAAGCGTCACGCCCTTGAACCGTAAACGTTGAGAAGATATTTCAGCGCCACTTGGAGTAACGGTCCAAAAGGGTGCACACATCATCGGCAGCGATCTTGTCGATGGTGCCCAACTTCTCTATCTCCCTAACGTACTCTTTGGTCTCTTTGACGGAGACCCTTGATGCTTTAGCTATGATGTTCGCGACGACGGTGGGTATAGCTGTCTTGTCCATAGGGGCGGCGTTGAGTATCTCCCGAAGATCGTACTTGAACGAACCCATTCGGTGAAGGTTCAACATGGCCACCCGGGGTGTCTGAGGACGGAACTTTTTCTTGTCGTCCCTGGAACCCGGTTTAAATGGTGGTCTACTAGGCAATATGATAACTCCGATGGGAAAAGAAAGGCTCCATTACTTAAACCTTGTTCCTTAGACAGACATAATTACCATTAGGTTGTCCATTGCCAGCATCGCGACCTGCCGACCACCGACGGCCATGGACGCGGTCTCACATTGTTGCTCGGGCCTTAACGTCCCCAACGTTCATCCACTGAGGGAAGGAGACTAATCACCGCCCCTTTTTCAGGAGTCCGCCGAAGGCCTTCTTGCTCCCTTTTTTCCATCCCGTAATGAGCATGTCCTTCTTGAACAGCCACACTGACAGCCCCACGGTGACGGCGGCGAACAACGCCTCGTAGGCTATGCCCGCGATCACCAGCCAGTAATCGTTGAACATGAGGTTGTTCATCACCATCATGGGGTGGCTGAAGGGTATCAGGAAGATGACCGCCTGCCCCAGCGGTGGTAGGGTGTTGAAGTCCTTCATCATCATGATGAAGAACGGTACCAGTGCCAGGAAGGTTATGGGCATGGTAAGGGTCTGCGAGGACTTGAAGTCCCGCGCAAAAGCCCCCAGCAACATGCACAGTGCCAGGGCGCCCAGGACCGCCAGGAACAGGGACAGCCCCACCAGCAGGTAGTCAAGGGGATCGAGAACCAGCCCGAAGCGGGTCATGTCGATGGCGGACTGCCCCTGCAGGGAGCCCATGTAGTAGCCCATGCCCGCCATGTAGACGATGGCCATCAGCAGGCCTACCACCGCCGCCCCGGCAAGTTTTCCCAGGACGATGTCACGGCGCTTCACGGGCATGGTCAGGAGGGTCTCCAAGGTCTTGTTCTCCTTCTCCATTCCCATGGAGCCGATGATGCTGCTCCCGGACATGAGGATGACCAGCATCACCACCAACGGTATCAGGAAAGATTGGGAGGAGAGGACGCTGGCTACAGTGGACGGGGAGATGTCGTCCATGGTCATCTGCTTGAAGTAGGTGGTCTCGCTCTTCACCATGGGGGCCATTATGAGGCTGGAGTTGGTGGACGCGCCTTCCTCTATCATCTTCGCGGACAGCATCTGGCCTGCCCCCGACAGGATAGCGTCCACGATCGAGGAGGAGACGGAGTCCATTATGCCTGCGCCGGCCATGATCCAGTACACTCTTATGGTGCCAGGGACCCCGGAGCTGATGTTGGAGGTGAAGTCCTCCTCTATGACAATGACAGCGGGGCCTCCTGCAGTGCGAACGGTCTCCAGACCGACGTCGACATCGGTACCGTTATAGGTGATCTCCGAGTTGGCGGAGATGTAGGAGGAGACAACGTGCGAATAATTTCCTCCGTCCATGTCGATGAGGCCGATGACCGGGGCCTTGGACGCTTCCTGCTGGGCCCCTCCGATCATCCCCCCCAGGGCTGCGAACAGCACCGCCATGACGACCACCGGGATTATGGCGGCGGGTGTCAGCAGCTCCTTGACCTCCTTTCGAAATATGTTGGTCAGCGGCTTCATCCTACCACCCTCACGAAAACATCCTCGATGTTCGCCGCCCCATACCGGGATTTCAGCTCCGAGGGGGTGCCTAGCTCCACGAGCTTGCCGGCGTTGACCAGGGCGATGCGGTCACAGATGAGCTCCACCTCCAGCATGTTGTGCGAGGACACTATAACCGTGGTACCGGATGCAGCGGCGTCCCGCACCACCTTGCGGATCTGCTGGGCACTGATGACGTCCAATCCCGAGGTCAGCTCATCGAGGATGGCCAGGCGGGGCCGGAACATGAGCGCGCGGCCCACCAGCAAACGGCGGGCCATTCCCTTGCTGTAGGTCTCCACCCGGTCATCGATCCTGTCGTCGAGACGGGCGACCTCGATCCCCCTGGCGGCGATCTCCACGGCCCCATTGCCCTTCGCGAAGAACCGGGCGATGAACTCCAGGTACTGCCTCCCGGTCAGGTTCTTGTAGGCACCCGCCTCCTCAGGCAGGTAGCTGATGATCCTTCGGACCTCGTCCGTGTCCCTCATCACGTCATGACCGAAGATGCTGATACTCCCGGAGGTGACCTGGAGGAGGGTGGACATCATCCTCATGGTCGTCGTCTTCCCCGCTCCGTTCGGACCTATAAGGCCGAAAACCTCGCCTTCGGCCACCGAGAAGGAGAGGCCGTCAACGGCCCGGACCTCCCCGAAGGTTTTCACAAGGTCTTTTACCTCTACAGCTGCCACTTTCTCCATCCCCGTCTGTGGCCGCATATAAAACGGATGTTAAAAAAGTATTTCGATGACAGCATCAGAAGGAAATTGTGAGTAGGAGGGACATGACCAATGATAGAATGCAGGTGGTCCGCCCCTCCACATGTTTATCGTTCCATAGGAGGACAGATCACCGCTGTGCTTTGAGCCGCTTGTACTCCTTCAGCGCCAGCCGGTCGGCGTACCCTGTGCCCATAAAAGCCCCCAGGCCATGTGCGACAAGCCCGATGCCCCTGAACACCAGAGGGAGAATGAACCCCGGAAAGCCACCTCCGTTAGAAGGCCATATCACGATAACAAGGTGTTTATGGACCCCTATGAGGCCAGACGGATGTAGAAGCTAATCTTGTCCTCGGTGATCATCATCGCTCTCGCCCTGAGCTCTTCCTCGCTCTAAATCACAATAAGAGTTGGAGGCGACGGTTTTACTTACTATCGCTTCGGGAAACCTTTCATATCCGGTCGTGCCATGGACCAGGCATGAGCGGAGAAGCAGATGTCCTTCACCCTGCCCGGGACGCAGCCTTTCAAATGGCCGAGGACCTGGCAGCGCATATCCTGGAGAACTCCAACACCTATCATGTCCTGGCAGGCCAAGATGAATATCCTGGTCGGGACCGCCTGCGGTTCTCGGTCCTCTTGGTGATGTTCGAGGAGATGGGCAAGCTCATGGCCCTGGTCCAACAATGCGAGAGGGCCGCCAAGGCGGATTACCTCAACGTGCGTGTGGAGGACTTCCACGATCACTGCCTCAACGGCAGGAAGGCCACCTCCCAGATCCTGGAGGAGCTCCGTACCGCGGAGAAGGCGTCCCTTAGCCTGGGCCGGAAGGACATCAAACTGTCGGAGGAACCTGCTTTCGTGAAGGAGGATTTCTGTTCCCTCCAGGAGAGGCTGCTATACATGGCCCCGGAAGGGCAGAAGCAGAACCTGGACTTCATACCGCCCGGGGCCCTCATGGACCGGTACGCCACCATCATCGAGAGGAACACCCTGGCCGCGGGGGATTACATCCATGATCTGGGCAAGGCTCTGGGACTATGGCTGCAGCTTGGCCTCAAGCCCAAGATGAGAGAGGGGGAACCGCACTCCCTCCGCTACTTGTAGGCGGCGGTTGCCGACGTTTAGTCGTGCATCGTCCTAGGTTGGACCCTAGCTCAACGCGATCCTATCGATCATCTCGTAATCGATGTGGTCCCGGGAGGTCCGGTAGAGGCTGTCAAGGTTGTCCAGCCAGCCCTGCCTGACGTCTGCGCCGTTCATGCCCTTGCCCTGTTCGCGGGCAAGGTCCAGGCTGTCCTCGCTGGGGAAACGCAGGTCGGCGAACGGCATCACCCCCAGACAGGGGAGACCGGTAAGCTCGCTAAGACGGTCTATGCCCGCCCCCAGTATGCTGGCGTCACCGCGGAAACGGTTAATGAGGTAGGCCTTCACTAGCTGCCTGTGCCTGGGCTCCAGGAGAGTGTATGTGCCGTGGAGGGCGGCGAACACACCACCTCTCTCAATATCACCCACCAGGACCACCGGTGCCTGCGCCATCTCTGCCGTGGCCATGTTGGCGATGTCCTCCCTTCTCAGGTTTATCTCCGCAGGGGATCCAGAACCCTCGATCACCACCACGTCATTCCTCTCCACAAGCTTTCGATAGGCGGCGGTGACCGCGCCCATAAGGTTCTCCCTCTCCACCGTCCTTCCCCCCCGGCCTACGTCCATATATGGGTGCCCATCGAGGACGATCTGGCAGACCCCGCTACCCTTAGGCTTTAGAAGGATAGGATTCATCTCCCCCTCCGGTTCACGACCGCAGGCCCACGCCTGGTAGGCTTGAGAGACCCCTATCTCCTCCCCTCGGGATGTGACAAAGGAGTTGAGGGAAAGGTTGCTGGCCTTGAAAGGGGCGACCTTGAGCCCCTGGAGTGTGAAATGGCGGCACAGCAGGGCAGCGATGGTGGTCTTGCCCGCGCCCGAGGACGTCCCCATGACCATGATCCGCCCCATCACAGACCCTCCTTCAATATGGCAAGCAGTCTGTTCATATCCAGGCTCGAGCCCACCACCGATGCCAGGGCGTCCAGCCCTTCCTGGACGGAACGGTCATAATCATGTGGCAGCACGTCCTTGGACTCCCTATAGGGGATCTTGGAGAGGAACGCGGAGCGGAACGCGGGAAGGTCGAACAGGCCATGTACGTAGGAGCCCATCACCATGCCGTCGGCGGAGATAGCGCCCTCCGCCTTCTCGGAACCGTTCTCCCTGAGGTAGAATAGAGGAGACTCCCTGCTCTGCGACAGCCCCATATGGATCTCGTAGCCGCGAACCTCTCCTGACCCTACCGCCAGCCGTCCGGTCACCTGAGTGGTCCTCTTCTCGTAGAACTCGAAGTTGGTGGTGATGTCCAGCAGCCCCAGGCCCTCCCAGGAGGCCCCTTCGTCCCCCTCCACCCCGTTGAGGTCGATGACCTCTTTTCCCAGCATCTGGTAGCCACCGCATATGCCCAGTATGGGGACCTTGCCCCTAAGTGACCTAATGGCCTCGAACAGACCCTTCTCGTGAAGCCAGCGCAGGTCGGCCACGGTGTTCTTGGTCCCGGGGATGATTACCGCGTCCACCCCCTGGAGGGAGCGGACCTCCTTGACATAGATGACCTTCACCCCCTCCAACGCCAGCGCGTCCAGGTCGGTGAAGTTGGCGATGCGGGGGAGCATTATGACCCCCACCTTCAGCTCTCCGGACCCCTTCTCCTTGGCCAGGTCCTGGGAGTCCTCGTCAGGGAGGAAGTGCTCCACGTGAGGTACCACTCCCAGGACGGGGATCCCCAGCCGCGATTCCAGTTCCCTTATTCCTTCGTCCAGGCAGGTCGCGTCGCCGTACATGTTGTTGAGGATGATCCCCTTGATCATGCGGCGGTGCTCCGGGGGGAGAAGGTCCACGGTACCGAAGGCGTAGGCGAAGGCACCCCCCCACTCCATGTTCACCACCAGCAGGCATGGCGCCTGAGCGATCTCCGCTGCCTTCATATTGGCGATGTCCCGGTCGAGGATGTTGATCTCCGCAGGGGATCCCGCACCCTCGATCACCACCACGTCCCTCGTCCTTCGGAGGAACTCCCACGCCCTCTTCACGATCTCCGTGCCCTCCCCGAGGGTGAACTCCCCATAGTAGGTCCTCACGTCCATGTCCCTGTAGGGCTTGCCGTCAACGATTACCTGGGACACGTCATCCCTCTTGGGCTTGAGGAGGATGGGGTTCATGTGATGGTCCGGCTCCGTTCTGGCCGCCACCGCCTGCAAGGCCTGAGCCCGAGAGATCTCCCCGCCCTGAGGGGTGACCATGGAGTTCAGTGACATGTTCTGAGACTTGAACGGGGCGACGTTTAATCCCATATCGGAGAACAGGCGGCAGAGCGCCGCGGCGAGAAGGGACTTCCCCGCACCCGACGTGGCTCCCAGAACCATAATGGGCATCGCGCTGACAGGATGCAAGGCCTCCACCTCCTTCTTCACATGTTCCAGCTCCGATCTTGGAGGGGGGGTTGCGGTGGGAGCGATGCGCTTCGCCAGCTCCTTCGCCACCTCTCCGCGGTGGATCCATAAGCAGGACTCGCAGCTCCACACTTCGGTGCCCCGTTTCGATACCACCATGCCGCCCAGTCGGGGGTCCATGCACGGGTAGAGGGGGCAGAAGCACAGGGAGCAGTCCTGACCGTCAAAGTGACAATAATAGTACGGGCAATCCTTGTTGGGTCCTGGGCGGTAATCCTGCAGCTCGCTGACCACCTTGCACCAATACTCGTCCATCTCACCTTCGCCCCCACTTCTCGCAGTTATGCACGAACCGGCGAACGAACTTCGGGCAGGAGGCAAAGTGAAGGTGTGTATAAGAGGCCAGCGTATCAAAGGCCGTCAGACCGTCCTTGTTATCCATCATGCCCTTGCCCCTGAGCATCTCGTAT